>CAZWNO010000022.1:13176-42592 GCA_964635845.1 uncultured Chromatiales bacterium | reverse complement strand
TCGGACAGAAGCGGAATGTGCAGGTATACACGTTCATCGTCGCCGGCACGCTCGAAGACCGCATCGACGAACTTCTCGAACGCAAGCGCGAGATCGCCGACAGTGTCGTCGGCAGCGGTGAACAGTGGCTCACGGAATTGACGGACGGGAATCTGCTCGAACTCGTCCGTCTCGGCGCTGATGCCACCGCGGAGGACGAATGATATATAAACTCTGGAGCATGTCACGGAGATGAATGAAGGAGGAGTGCCATGAGCAGATACAGTGACGACGACTGGTGGCATTACACACCTGCCGCTCCGCTGCCCGTGCGCGGAGGCATTCGCGCGAAAACGCAGCGTGGCGGCTTCGGGAGTAAGTGGTGGGGACGGCGGTGGGTGAAGACGCTTGAATCATTCGATATCGGCGCGCGGCTCGGCCGGGGAAAATCATACGCCCGTGGCGGACAGGTCGCCAATCTCGTCATCGGAGCCGGAGAAGTCACGGCCGCGGTACAGGGAACCCGGCGGCAGCCGTACAAGGTCCGCATCCGGCTCAGGTCCTTCACCGCCGAGCAATGGCAGGGGATCGTACGAAAGCTTCGTCGCATGCCGATCGAAGTCGCTGCGTTGTTGCAGGGCGAGATGCCCGAGGCCCTCGACGCCATCGTCCAAGCGCGTGGTCTGTCGTTGTTCCCGGAAACGGACAGGGATCTCGTCACCGATTGCTCCTGTCCCGACTGGTCGAATCCCTGCAAGCACATCGCCGCCGTGTACTACCTCCTGGCCGAGGCATTCGACGAAGATCCCTTTCTCCTGCTCCGTCTGAGGGGGATGGACCGCGCGCAGCTGCTCACGCAGCTCCAGACCGCCGCCGTCCGTCGCGCGGTGGAGGAATCCAGGCCCGACATCATGTCGCCCCTTCCTTCCGCGCCGCTCGAGTTTTGGGGACAAGCAGCCCCGATTATAAACAACGACAGCACCGACGACCTGTCAATACCTTCCATGCTCGCACTGCTCGGCGCACCCTCGTTCTGGCGAGCGGCGCGTCCATTCGACGAATCCTTGACGGCCATCCTCGACGCCGCCACGGAGACCGCCGGGGAATTCACCGCATTCTGGGCGCAGAGTGAAAGTGAGTAACGGTGGATCGACTGCAGGCGTGCGCATCCCGCTGAAACAATTTGAGGTGGATATACCATGAGCACTGCACAAATGAACAACCAATCCGCCGAGGCGCGACGAGCTGCCGAGGCCGAACTGCGCAGGCTGCTTGCCGCGTTCGTTCCCATGCACATCCGCCTCGTGGACGCGACGCGAAAGCTGCTGCGCAAGCGCCTGCCCACCGCCCACGAGGTCGTGTATGAATACAAGGACGCCCTTGTCATCAGTTATTCACCAACGGGGCGCGGATACGAGGGAGTCATCGGAATCCGCGTGAACGCCGAAGCCGTCAGACTCTTCTTCAATCGTGGGCCGGAATTGCCGGACCCCTCAAAACTATTACGGGGATCCGGCAAGCAGACGCGCTGGATCGAATTGGAGGGCGCATCCACTCTCTCTCGTCCGGAAGTCGCAGCACTGATCGACGAGTCCATCGCGCTCAATACCGTGCCGTTCGCACCCGACGGCCGCGGACAAGTGGTTATCCGGACGGCATCGGCCAGGTAGCCTAGGTTGCTCCCTCCGCGCCGCAGGCAAGGCATGTGGCGTGGCGTCCAGATCGCCAGCCATTCGGGAAAAATTCTTCTTGACAAATTCGAAAAATATCCGGATATTGAGTTCTCTAAACTGAAATCTGCGCTATCATGTCCGGTACCGTTTGTCTACCAAGTCATATACTTCCTACGGCTCTTGTCTCAGGTGGTCTATTGCGACAGAATGATACAGGGATGACATTTAGAAAATGTATCTTCATTGTTCGTGCAAAGGACGATGATGCATGAAGAATGAGACAAGCTTCATGTCAGAGCGTACAGCGGAATATGCGCTTGTCCCAGACTTCGTCGCAAAACTTTCTGGCCGCTTTCCCTCGATTGTTCCCCTGTACTTCTGGAGTACCCGCGAAGGCAGCCGGATTGGACGTGGGTCACTCTGTCGTTGGCCCGTGAAGATCGTGGCCGCATTCGCCAGACGACCGAAGGTCTCACAACCTGGAGATGATTCGATAATCGTAAAGATCAATGCAGTTCTTTTCGATGTTGCCCATACAGCTGCTGAGATCGGCGTTCCGGTGTTCGCGGGTGTGCCGCTTGTTAGTGATCTCGTCTCCTACTCGATTGGGATTCAATGTTCTTGGTTCCATGTGACTTCGGTGCCGGAGCAGAACGTGGATCGGAAGTTTCGCCTTAGCCTCAACGGACAACCTCAGTGCGCAGAGTTTCCGCAGGGTATCGCTGGTCCACTTAGCGAAAACTCACTTGTCAATATAGCCGACTCGGAGTCTCACGAGCTTGACTGGATGAGCGCCTTGGAAGCGATGCGCCGCATAAAGTCAGTGGGGGGATTTCGTCACCCGATCTTCGGCGGCGGGTATCGCCCTTTCTTCTTGTTGATGGTAGCAGATCAGAAAGGAATCCGGATTAGATAAATACAGCGTTCGCTCTAGATAGCTTCGCTAATTTGCCCGGTATAATCTCAGCAATTTGACATGTGTGTTGGAAGTTAGTCGCAGGAAGAGGCTGCATACGCGGATGGACAAGAGGCAATCAGGAAAGTGAACTCTATGGCGGAACCGACAATCGTTGATCGAGACTCGGCTCCGGAGGGCGTCGTATTCCGTCGCACCTTACGGGGTCCGGAACAGGAACTAGTGGATCGCTTTATACAAGCAATGCCGCTCGTACATGCCCCGGACAGCCGTGTGACGGTGCTCCGTGAACCTGGTCTTGAGTCCGGATTTCCAGACCTCGTCATTGTTGTATGGCGTGACGCCCGCACGGCTGACTGGGGAGCAGAGCGTCTCGCACTCGTTCCGAATGATCTACGGCTTATGCACTATGTCTACCAGCGTCGCAGAACCGTACACTTTGAACTTGAGGACCGTTTCGGATCCCGTTTCGCCCGATGTTCAATTGAACGGCTGCACGGAGCAGGGCTCGTTCGACGCGCTGGGCAGGCGTGGTTCCCCTGCGCCTTCGAACGCACCTTCGCAGCGACCAAGATCATAGCTGTCGAAGCGAAGATTGGAAAGTGGGCGGGCGTGCTCAACCAAGCACGGTTGAATACTTGGTTTGCATCGAAGTCTTACGTCCTCGTACCCCGAGTCTCTAAGGAGCAGGTGCAAGAGGCGCAACAGTTCGGTATCGGAACGCTTTGCTTTGAGCAAGATGAAATCAGAGAGTGGAGTGCTTCCACTGAGTCGCTGCCACGCTCGTACGCCTCGTGGGTCGTAAATGACCTCGCATGGCGCGCTTCCAAGAACCACGGTAACCGATGACCATCCCCATCCCCTCACATGTAGATCCGTCTTGGCTCGCACTACAGTTCCCGTGCCTCACCAACCTCCAACCACTAGCGGCGGGAGGTCAGAAACAAGTGTACACCGCCACTCATGCGAATGACGGCGAGGTGGTAATCAAGCTTATTCATCCCGGTGCGGATCCAGCACGAACGGAAAGGGAGCTGGAAGCAGCAACCAAGGTGCAGGCTCGCCGAGTGCCGCACATCTTCGAACATGGACAACTCACTGGAAACACGGGCACGATAATTTGGTTCCGCGAAAAATACATTCCGGGAGAAGTCCTGAGCACTCGAATCCGGACTGGCACGCTCTCGCACCACGAGCTTCTACGTCTTGCTTTGCACGTTTCCGAGACCCTAGTCGCCGCGGAAGCCGTCAGTATCGTCCACCGCGACGTGAAGCCCGCGAACATCATTGTTGACTTGCGAGGTGAGTTCTGGCTCATCGACTTCGGTGTTGCCAGGCATCTCGACCTTGAGTCCCTGACTGCCACGGCTGCGCTAGGTGGATGCGGTACAATCGGCTATGCTCCTGGAGAACAGTGTCGGAACGACAAGCCGGACATCGACGCTCGTGCGGACCTCTTCGCGCTGGGAGTAACTCTCTACGAAGCCGCAACTGGCAGGAATCCCCATGTCGATGGAGCGCGAGATCGCTTCGAGGTAATGAGGAGAGTATCGACGCAACAGCTTCCACGCCTCGGAGGCTCTCTACCTAACGAGTTCGCTGACCTAGTGGCAACGCTGGCGCAGCCGAATCTCGTCCATCGGTGTCAAACTGCGCACGAGGCGCACGAGTGGATCCGGGACCTTTGCGAACGGGAGGGAGTCCGATGAAATGGAGCTGTACGTTCACGGCGGAATGTTCGTACAGCGCTGGCCTATACCCGTGCGACATTATGGAAGGAGGACGTTGATGGAGCTTCACATACAATTTGGGTTCGGGATGATGGAACACTGTCGACACCTGCTCACAGAGTGGGGCGGTGGCACCGTCGTGCTAAGCCCTCGTGACTTGAACGACCGACAGCTGCGTGCCTTGGCACACGACATAGCTGGAATCGAAGGCGGGAAAACTCTGCTCGACCCGCAGTTCTACGTTCCGTATGCTGATCATGATCGACTCTGTTCTCACTCATTCTGGCCGGATAATTTCTCCTCTGGTTCGTTCTTCAATGGTCCAGAGATGGAGTACCTCGTTCGGCGGATCATCGAGCTAAACCAGGACCTAGGTACTGAGGTCATCATCCTTCCTGGCATGCTCGCGAATCCCATTGATGACCTTTGGTTGGCGCATCATGAATCGTTTTTGGCGACCGCACGTAACCTGGTTGGTGATTCCAAGCGGCTGTACTCAACGCTCGCTCTGGGGGCTGAGTCAGCCCAAAATCGTGAGCAAGTCTCTGCATTACTGGAAGCGGTCACCCGCTGGAAGGCAGACGGGTATTACATCGTCTGCGAACACTCAAACGGAGACTATCTCGTTCGGGAACCCGTTTGGCTCGCGCACGTCCTTGATTTAACAGCAGGACTACGACTTACGGGCGCGCAGGTGATCCTCGGCTACTGTAATCATCAAATGCTCATCTCGCACGTCGCGGGAGCGAATGCTATCTGCTCTGGGAGTTGGATGAACGTGCGGTCGTTCCCGCCTGAGAAATTCAGCAGAGACTATGAAGAGGAGATCAGGCGCCGAGCGACGTGGTACTACTGCCCGCGAGCTCTCTCGGAATACAAGATCCCGTTCCTCGATGTGGCCCATGAGCAGGGAGTGCTAGATCTCATGAAGTCACCGTCCGAATTCGACGGCGGCTATGCTGACCCGTTGTTCAGCGGAGTGCAACCGTCTTCCGTACACTTCTCAGAGCAAGCTGCCTTCCGCCACTACTTGCACGCTCTTCGCGGCCAGGCACAAGCTTTGGATGCGGAAGGGTACGACGAGGCGCGGCAGGTCCAAGAGCAGTCGCTCAACGACGCCGAGGACCTGCTCCGCACTCTTGGCTCGAACGGCGTGCTTGGCGCCAAACGAGAATTCACCGAATCTCTCGACGTGAACCGCGCGGCACTCGCCATGCTGGACAAGCAACGAGGGCCGGTGCTACGACGACGCTGGACCAGCCTGTAGTGAACCACGCGTTGCTACTCGCGTTGACCGGCGTCTGCCACCTGACAATCCGTTGCAAAGGATGGTCCACTGTTCAGCTCGCCGCTGTACCGGAGCGTCAGGCGATTCTCCATCCTCCCAGCACGCATAGAAGCAGCGATATTCGAGCTCATGCTCTTTCATTCATTAGTACTAAAGCCACTATGCTCGCACATTGTCTTGCGGATTTCTTCAATCTTAAGCTCTGGGACCGAGGCCGACCTCCGACCTTTGCGGACATCCGCGCTGGACTTGAGGACTTACTCACGTCAACGTTGGATGCCTTAGACACCGCTCACCTACCGGTAACGGAGTTGCAACTCCGCCTATACGGAGGTTGGTACGGTGATGATCTCGACACTCGCGTACCACTAAGGGAGGTGACAGCAGCTGTGGTTACTGGCTTCCCACGCCGGACCCGGCCTCGAATTCGTATAAATCTGGCTGAGACGCCCGTGTGGGACAAGTCGCTCCGGATGCTGCGGACAATCCGCAGTGTTCCGTTGAAATCCCCAGGAGGTAGATTGATTCCGCCTCCTAACTGCGCGCTCGCCACTGGATGTACCATTCCATCTTTGGCATCTTGGTGGGCCGGTCGATGCCCCGAGCCGAGCTGCGGCGTTAAGCTAAATGAATTGGGCACAGTCAGCCGCCAAAAAATGGTAGATACATTATTCACGGCCGATGCGCTGAGTCTAATGTTTGACCCCGATACGGATATCATCATATTAGCTTCTGATGACGATGACATGCTACCTGCGATGCTTGCATTGGGAGCTTCAACGAAATATGGGATCAGACTTCGACGCTCGGCTTCGCAGGACTCTTATTATGATGGGATTCTTGACCTTCAAGGCCTCCATACGTATTCATGGTGAGACAAGGCAATGGACTTACTAAAAGAGATTGAGCGCGATCTGCGGGCCTTCGCTGATCCATGGTCGGAGATCATGATCGACAACACATCTGCAGTATGGGAACGCGATGGTGTCGAGATCACGGCCACATTCGCCGCCGCCGCATCCGGCGGTTTTCCGGACGTTGTGCTCCGAGGACGCCGAACGTCCTATCGCGAATTCTTGGCGAGTCCCGATATGGCAAATCTAAACACGTTTGCAGACAGTATTGCCAAAACGCACCCCCGTCAGCTCGGATACATCGACACGTCAGCGCGGCTAGTTGACGACCTTTTAGCCGAACAATCAACAGACCAGGCTGCGATCGACCTCGTCATTCAGCACGCGACTGATGATCTGCCGTTCCTGTCCACCCGGGTGGTTTTGGTTCGGGGTGAGGCCGGTTCTGGAAAGACTGTTACCCTTCGCGAAGCGACTGCCCGCCAAGCGGCTGCATTTCTACAAGGCAAGGCACAGTCCTTGTTCTTCCTCGTCGATGCTCAGGGGAGAGCCCTTTCGCGACTTGAGGATGCCATGGCAAAAGACCTCCAGGATTTACGCGCCCGTTTCTCGTACGCAGCCGTCGCACCATTGACACGGCACAATCTATTGATTCCGATCATCGATGGATTTGACGAATTGCTCGGATCCGGCGGTTATGACGAGGCTTTTTCCTCCCTCGCCGCGTTCTTGGCTACCCTCGACGGACAAGGGTCTGTAGTCGCCTCAGCCCGATCGGCCTTTTTTAACTACCGGGACTTCTATGACAATGCTACGCGCTTCTCAGCTGATGGCCGGTTAAATTACCAGGTTGACACGCTCAACGTCGAACCGTGGACCAAAGAACAAATTCGACTTTATTTTGATTCTTTTTGCCAGGACCGTGCGATTGATCGACCATTGGTTCGTGATGCTCTTCGCGATCTTGAAGCAACTTTCGACGAGAAGAATGAAGCACTGCTATCAAAACCATTTTACGCATCACGTGTTGCCGTACTTGTTGCCACGGGTGCAACAATACGTGGCGACGAGGACTTACTCGATCAGCTCGTGACATCATTCGTCGAACGGGAACACCGGAAGCTACTAGACAGGGACAACACCCCTCTCCTTAGCGTAAAAGGGCACCGTGCGTTCCTCACAGCACTTGCAGAGGAAATGTGGTGGCAAGAGAATCGCCGACTTGACGTTGGGACGGTGCAAGCAGTCGCTGAGTTGATTACTGAACAATTTGGCCTTCCACCCGCAGCAGCGCACGCAATCGTGGAGCGAGTGTCATCATATGCTTTTCTTACCTCCGATGCATCCGGGCGCCGCTCGCTTCGTTTCGAACATGAAGTCTTTTATGGTTATTTTCTTGCGCACAAACTTCACGAATACATCGATGGTGAACCTGGCGACCTCAGGCGGTTCATAGCTCGATCTGTAGTCGAACCCACACTGGTTGAGCAAGTTGTTCGCCTCCTTGGGACTGGCATGGAGAGATGTTCTCGGGCTGTTGAATCGATCTCATTCGTTTTAAGACCAACCCTTTCCGAAATCGTCGCGCGTGAGAACGCCGGTGTCTTGATTAGTGCCATCCTTAGGGCTGCTGGTAGAGCCAAGGACCATTTGGTAATCCAGAACGTTGTTTTTCAAGGGCTTCCACTCGGGCCGCTTCACGCCAATGACATTTGCTTCGAGCGTTGCGACTTCAACGCCGTGGATTTTAGTCAAGTCCATTTTGTGCGGCCAGAGTTTATTTCCTCCGCCTTACGTAACATCACGATCGATCTAACAACGACACGGTTGGACAGCCTCAGTGCTACCGCCCGGGACGTTATTCATGGCCTCACAGTTCGTGGGGAGCAAAGTGACGTTCCGACTGGAAAGGTCTTTGCTCCGGAAGACATAGTGAAAGTACTTGTCAGAATTGGGATGGACCCGCCACATGAGGAGATCGGGATTCTGCGCCGTTCGTCCGAAGTCGAAGCTCGCATCGACGTTCTTGAACGTTTTGTCAATAAGATGGCACGACGCTTCTACGCTTCATACGAAGACATAGATCGATTTCCATTCGCACAGGGGCGGCCGTGGAAGGAGGTGCTTGCGCTCCTTAACGAGCATGGGCTATTGGAGGAACATTCCGTTGCAAAATCTGGCCCACCCATACCCCTAGTCCGCTTGAGTGTACCACCCGAAATCATTCGACGGGGTGAGGATCCGACTGATCCCACTGTACCCGCTTCCGTACGGGCGTTCTGGGTTGATCTGCTGTCATCGTAACAAGTCAAGTATTCCATCGTGCCGCTCCCTGCAGAGTCAAATCGGGCGACTAGTGGAACCGGTTAGCTGACAAACAGTACGCAAATGAATAGACTCTTGAAATCTTTGACATCGACGTTATCGACGAGGCGTAGTGATGCAGCCTCACAAAACAGTTGCCTCAGATGTACCGCGTACGTACGCTCGTAGTTATCGGCGATGACAATCCGCTACCACATGCAAAAACAACTCGCTCCTGTCTTATCCAGGATGCCGAGCTCGATGAAACCTACTACTCACGGGATCCGGTCGCCAAGGTGGAACAGAGCCAAAAGACGCAAAGAATGAAGCAGACGATAACTAGCGGTGCTCGTCAACTAGACCACCGCTTCGATCCCCGAAATGCCGATCCGAGTACTCGGCGCTAGTTTTTCTGTCGTACGGCTCACGGTCAGGCCACAATCCGATTGACCACCGTTACCGAACCGAGCGATTTCAAATGCATGTCTGTAGGTTGTATAGCGCGAAGATCACTTGATGCCGCAATTTTCAAGTTAGCTGATTGTGTCAATCGGCGCTTCTTGAGATATGACAATGGATTGCAGTACACATCGGTCTGTGGGACTACGGTTGAGCCAGAACAAGTTCTCTCTGCCGCTACCACCCTAATAGTCGCGAATAAAATTCAATCCCGAATTTGCTTCCTCCCACCGATTACCTACCTTTACCAACAGTAAATGCGGATATAGGAAACGACGACAGGCTGGCATGCTCTCCGGTTACAAGCGGTGCCGCACCGACCATCCAGGATGCACCCCAATGTCAAACTACGTCTTCGTTGAACAACCGATTGTAAAATTCGCTCTACGAGTACACACGCAGCCGACAATGGGCGGTGGTCGGGAGCGGACAGCCGGAGCAGCTCGTTCCGGAATCGTGGTGGTCGGTGTACTTCAGGACTCCTACTCCGAAGCTGAAATGGATGAAGGACAAGATGTAAGAACTAGAAAAACAGGAATGATTTGATCGGAATTGATGATGTAGATCTCGATGGACGATCAGAATTCTCACATCGAGGAAACGATCCATATTGTTCAGAAGGAGATGATCCGCTGGCGTCGGCTTCCGGAAAAATACTGAGGCGTGGCACCTGAAACGGCGCGGATGTGGTCGCAATCCGTTCTTCGGTTGCCAACTGACTATTCTGGTGCTCGAAATCGAATTACGACATGTAGCTCCGTAATCAGTTAGAGATAAACCGGTGCAGTGGCGATTTGTTGAGGAAAAGTTCAAGTTGCATTGGTCGTCTGGCAGATTGCGCATGCGCGTGACGAAGGATGCCTCGAGATGACATGATGCGGTAACGGTCCCGTCTGTAGACTGCGCACGCAGGCACTACCCGCCATGCAGCAGCGGATTACGACAGACGATATATTGACACCCCGCATACACCGGGAAATAAGTTAAGGAACGACCGAATGCCTTCATTGAACTGGATCGGAAAGGAAGCCGTCGTCAAACATCACAAAGATGTGCCATTCCGAATGTTGGAACCCGTACTTGAGCTGTCATGTGGCCCCGCCGATTGTGGCAACCTGATCGTTCAAGGCGACAACCTGCACGCTCTCAAGGCTCTTCTGCCGCGTTACGCCGGGCAGGTGAAGTGCATCTATATCGATCCACCGTACAACACCGGCAAAGAAGGATGGGTTTACAACGACAACGTGAACAGCCCGGAAATCCGCCGCTGGTTGGGTGAGGTTGTGGGCAAGGAAGGGGAGACCCTGGACCGCCACGATCGCTGGCTGTGCATGATGTATCCGCGATTGGTACTCTTGAAACAGTTCCTTCGCGAGGATGGCGTAATCTTCATCTCAATTGATGACAACGAGGTCGGCAATCTCCAAGCTTTAATGAGAGAGGTCTTCGGCGCCACCAATGAGGTCGCCACCATCGTTTGGGAGAAAGGAAAAAAGGGCGACTCTAAGCTTGTTTCGGTCACACACGAGTACATTCTTGCAGTCGTACGTAATAAGGCGTTGCTTAAAGCACACAATACTCGATGGCGTAGAAAGAAGCGGGGAATTGAAGCCGTCCTTGAGTTCTATGAGGACCTGCGGAATAAATATGGTGACGATCATTCAAAAATTCGCAAGGAGATGATGGCTTGGTATCGTGCCTTGCCGAAGGGCGATCCGCGGAAATCGCACAAGCATTACAACTGGTCCGACAATCGAGGCCTTTACTTTCCGGATAATTTCCACGGACCTGATGATGGGAGGGAGAATCGGCCACGTTATCCAATCTTGCACCCAGTCACAAAAAAACCGTGCGCGATGCCTTCAACTGGCTGGCGATGGGAAGAGGGCACGACGAAGGCTGCACTGGAAGACGATCCGCCTCGCATTCACTTCGGTAAGGACCATACCACGATTCCGAACCGCAAGAGCTATCTATTCGAGATCGACGAAGAACCAATCTCGAGCGTTTTCTACAAGGATGGGAGAGCGGCAACCCTTGAAGTGGAAGCTATACTCGGTGCGGGAGCTTTCCCCTTCCCGAAGGACTCAGAAATAATTGCCGATCTGATCAGTATGGTGGTCCAGCCTGGAGATATTGTACTCGACAGTTTTGGGGGGTCCGGAACAACGGCGCACGCAGTACTACGGTTGAATCAGCAGATGAAAGATCCGATTAGATTCATTCTCGTTGAACTGGACGAAGTTGTTGCGAAGACAAAAACGTATCCACGGGTGAGCAAAGCAATTCAGGGGTACACACCCATCACCGGCAAAAAGCGGGTACCGGTCAATGGCCTCGGCGGCGGCTTCCAGTTCTGCCGCCTTTCCGCAGAACCGCTGTTCGATGCCCGCGGTCAAATCCGCGATGATGTGAAGTTTGCCCAGTTGGCCGAGTTCGTTTGGTTCGCGGAGACCGGTTCCGGTTACACCGGTCAAACCGATACACCCCTTCTTGGCGTGCACGAAGGCCGAGCCATCTATCTGCTCTACAACGGCATCCTTAAGGACAAATCTGTCAACGGCGGCAACGTACTTACGGGTCCTGTTTTCGATGCGCTGCCTAAGTTCACGGGTCCCAAGGTGATCTACGCCGCTGCCAATCGCATGGGCGTCCGTGCACGTCGCGAGGGTGTCACGTTCAAGCAAACTCCGTACGCACTGGAGGTGTAGGATTGAGCCAGGGAAGGAAAGTCATCATCGCAGGACCGACTTGCTCAGATAAAACCTCCTTCTCGATGGAATTCCTGCCTCGTGAATCGGACTTGTACTCGCCAGCAGTAGATGCCCCGACGCTGTACATCAATACCGGCGAACAACTGGCCCTATTGGATTTGAGTGAACAATGAATCAACAACCCAATAATGATGCGCGGAATGTGGGTCTGCGAGGATCGTGGAGTGCCGTGCAGCGCGCGGCGCGACGGGCAAGAACAGTTGCTGCGCAAACGGGTATTAAGCTGATTGTCATCCGGCACAGCGCGATCGAGTGGATAATACTCGACAGTCCTTCTACGCTTAACGAACCTCCCGTACCATAAGGCATTGTGTCATGACTGTTTTCACCCCGAAGATCTACCAGCAACAGGTTCTTGAGAGCGTGCAGGCTTATCTCAAGTCCTGTCACGAACTGCCTTCGCCTTCCATCGCATTTACCGCTATCACGGAACAATTGTGGGGGCGCGGCAATCCATACAACCCTTTGTCGGGCTTCCCTAAGGACATGCCGTACTTCTGCCTCCGTGTACCCACGGGCGGCGGTAAAACCTGGCTTGCTGCCAAGAGCGTGGCACTGGTCAACACCCATCTTCTACGCTGCGAGCACAGCGTGATTCTCTGGCTCGTGCCGAGCAAACCTATCCGCGAGCAGACGCTCAAGGGTCTTAAGGATCGGAACCACCCCTACCACGCTGCCCTGCGAGAGGCCGGTTCGATTACCGTGATGGATCTGGAAGAGGCTAAGAGCGTGACACGCGCCACATTGGATACCTCGTCAACGATTATCGTAGCTACGCGACAGGCATTTCAAGTGGAGGAAGAGGAATGCCGGAAGGTGTACCAGTCCAGCGGTGCACTCATGCATCACTTTGACAATATCTCACCCGCTCAACGCGATCTTTTGTTGAGGGAAGAGGAGAGTGCTGAGTGTACGACACCCTATTCGCTGGTCAACGTACTGCGCATGCGTCGCCCTTTCGTGATCGTGGACGAGGCGCATAACAGTCGCACCGAACTCTCCTTTGACATGCTAGCGCGTTTTCGACCAAGCGGAATAATGGAACTTACCGCCACACCCGACCTTGAAAGAACGCCCAGCAACGTGCTCCACAGCGTGTCGGCAGCCGAGTTGAAGGCGGAAGAAATGATCAAGCTGCCGGTAGTGCTGGAGACTGAACCCAACTGGCAGCAGTGTCTGGCCGACGCCATCGGTCGCCGTGATGCCCTGCACAAGCTTGCCGACGACGAATACCGGGCGGGTGCTGCCTATTTGCGGCCACTTGTGTTGATCCAGTCGGAACAACGCCATACCGGAGTGGAAACTCTGGATTTCAATACTGTTCGAAGTGAACTGCTCAGCAATCACGGCATCCCTGCCGCTGAAATCGTTATCGCCACCGGAGAGGACCGGGGATTGGAAAAAGTGGAAGCAGAATACAAGCTGGGGATTGCCGATCCAGCGTGTCCGGTGAAATTCGTAATCACCCAAAGGGCGCTGGCCGAGGGCTGGGACTGCCCGTTCGCCTACATTCTGGTCAGTATGGCTTCGCTGTCGTCGGCTACCGCTGTCGAGCAGTTGCTCGGGCGTGTGTTACGTCAACCCGGCGCCTCCCAGAGGCACGCCAGAGCACTGAACCAATCCTATGCATTCGTTGTATCGCGTAACTTTGCCGAAACTGCTGGCGCTTTGCGTGACCGTCTGGTAGCGGGGGCTGGATTCGAGAGGCGCGAGGTAGCCGATTTTGTCGCTGCCGCAAAAGTGGAACAAGCGCGGCTGGACTGGGCTGGACATACCGGACGCATTGTTATGCATCCGGTTACGATTACTCTTATGGAAAAGCCCGATCTCAAGAGCGTGCCCAAGACGGTACGCAACAAGGTCGTCTGGGACAACAAACTCAATTCACTCACGATCACCGAACCATTGATGGAGTACGAGGTCGCGGTACTCAAGCAATCGGTCAACACCGAAACGGCTGCGACCGCCATAGTGGACGCGGCTGAAAGCAGCCGAACTACAGCCATCGAGTTTTTCCAAACTCCGGCCGAATCGGGAGAACGATTCCGCGTGCCGCAGTTGACATTACGTGTGCAGGGGGAACTGCAGTTATTCGATGACCCCGAGCTTCTTGAGTATCCATGGGACATTTCGCTGCACGACGCCACGCCGACAGACGATGATATAAAGGTTCTCAGTGCCGCTTCCAAAGTTTTCGAGGCAGGCGAAATCGACATTGACAGCGGTGGCAATCTCATCACGCGTTTCCTGCCGGAGCTGCAGCGCGATCTGGGTCTGGTCTATCCTCCCGAGAACTGGGATGAAGTGCGTCTTGCCACATGGCTCTGCCGGAACCTGCCTGAACCATCGCTCACCCACGCCAACAAGCAGGCTTTCGTGGCTGCCTGGCTGACTGAACTTCTGCGGCGTGACGGCTTCACCCTGGCGCGCGTCAATTTGCACAAATTCCTGATTCGTAATCTCGTGGAGGCACGCATCCGTGCGCTGCGCAAGCAAGCGGTGAGCAAGGCCTACCAGCAGGCGCTATTTGGCGAGGATGCAGTATTGCGCGTGGCGGTAACCGATTATTACTCCTTCGAGTTTCATGGCCAAGCTTATTCGCCCAGTCGTGACTACGACTGGCGGTTCGGATATTTCGATTTCCGCAAGCACTACTATGGACGCATGGGAGACTTCGACAGCAGTGAGGAGTTCGGCTGTGCCTGTCGGCTGGATATCCTGGCTCAGCAAGGCCGCATTCAGTTCTGGGTGCGCAACCTCGTTCGCCGGGAGGGTTGTTCTTTCTTCCTGCAAAAAGCTGATGGTCGTTTCTATCCAGACTTCATCTGCCAGTTGCCGGGTGCGGATGACCAACCGGGACCGATCCTTATTGTCGAGTACAAAGGGGCGGACCGCTGGAATGCCGCGGAGGATGACCGCTTGATTGGCGACCTGTGGGCGAACCTTTCCGACGGTCACTGCCGTTTCGTGATGGTCAAGGATAAGCGGTGGGATTGGATAGAAGAAAAACTGAAATGAGGCCCACAAAACAAGCCGGCACCACTTCACGGTGCGATTTGGTTCAAACTATTGTTTTGCGGATCGAGGCAATCAGTTTTAGCATTTTGCCATATTTTGATTGATAGCTGGCGCAAAACCTCTCGATCGCACGATCTGAAAATATGCACCATGGATACACAGAAAGCCAAACGACTCGAAACCGCCGGATGGAAGATCGGTGATGCGTCGGATTTTCTGGGGTTGTCTCCTGAAGAGGCCGAGCTTATTGCGTTCAAATTGGCGCTTGCCACAAGAGTGAGGGAATTGCGCGTCAGTCAAGGCATTACCCAGCTCCAGTTGGCAAAAGCCGTCGGATCGAGCCAATCACGAATTGCGAAACTGGAGGCCGCCGATTCCTCCGTGAGCACCGATTTCATGCTTAAATCCTACTTCAAACTGGGCGCGAAAAGCAGGGATATACACAGCATGGTGGCGAAATGGAAGTCGCGGCGAAAACAAACTCACGGCAAACCGGTGGAGAGGTCTCGCTGACCACGGAGAATAGCTCTCACTTATCAGTCTCCCGTTAAACACAGTTCCTATGGTCGGGACTGAACGGTCAGGATCACGTGACAGGACTCGCGATTGTCGAGGGCTGATCGTTTTATCGACACTGAAGAGATTAGGCATATATCATCCGATAATACCAAAACCGCTCCTTTGTTATGGAATAACGTTGGATGATGCATTACATTGAAGCATTGACTTCAAAGCACTGACACTTGAGTATCGCTCGCCGGATGGTATTCGATCGATGAGCCTGATCAAATCAAAACAACGTGTTGCCGACCATGGAGAGGTGTTCACCCCTGCGTGGATGGTCGAGGCGATGCTCGATCTCGTCAAGGGGGAGACGGAACGGATTGACTCCCGCTTCCTGGAACCGGCATGCGGAAGCGGGAATTTCCTCGTCCGCATCCTGCAGCGGAAACTCACTGCGGTCGAACTCAAGTATGGGAAGTCGGATTTCGAAAAGAGGCACTTCTCACTTCTGGCGTTGATGTGCTGCTATGGAATCGAGCTCCTCGCGGACAATATCGCCGAATGCCGTGTGAACATGCTGGAGATTCTCTCCGACTATCTGAATCTCGATGAGTCGGACGATCTCTATCGAGCCGCAGCCTACGTCCTGTCCCGGAACCTCATCCACGGCGACGCCCTCACGATGCGCACCGAAGGCGCTAAACCGATTACGTTCGCGGAGTGGGGATATCTGGGCAAGGGAAAGTTCCAGCGGCGAGATTTTCGCCTCGATGTCCTCGCCCAGCTGTCCGGCCTCGGTGAAGAAGGGACTCTCTTCGCCCATCTCGACAGGCACGAAATCTTCTCACCGGCGAAAACCTATCCACCGATGACGATGAGCGAACTGGCGGACGTGGATCTTCGACAACCGGAGGATAAAAAACCGTGAGCATCCAGGCACGCTTCGCTCTCCGCGGTCGCAATCCGGATGTGCTGACGTGCATCGCGAATCTTTCGAACGACGAAGTGTTCACGCCACCGGAGTTTGCCAACCGGATGCTGGATAATCTCGCGGAAGCGTGGGCCGCACGCAATAACGGTGCGGATATCTGGACGGACAGCTCGGTACGCTTCCTCGATCCCTGCACGAAGTCGGGGGTGTTCCTTCGCGAGATCACGCGACGACTCACCAACGGTCTCGAAACGGTTATTCCGGATCTCGAGGAACGTGTCGATCACATCCTGACCAGGCAGGTGTTCGGCATCGGCATCACGAATCTCACCAGCATGCTCGCGCGTCGGAGCGTCTATTGTTCGAAGCATGCGATCGGTGTGCATTCCATCGCGAGGTCCTTCGGTAACGATCAGGGCAACATCTGGTTCGAACCCACCGCACACACCTGGCATAACGGCAAGTGTACGTACTGCGGGGCCGCCATGAAAACGCTCGATCGCGGTGAGGGACTCGAGACACATGCCTACGCATTCATCCATTCCGACGATATCAAGACTCGCATGTCCGAGTTATTTGGAGGAACTATGCAATTCGACGTTATCATCGGCAATCCGCCGTATCAGTTGGACGACGGTGGTTATGGTACCAGCGCTGCGCCGATTTATCATTTATTCGTTGAAAAGGCCTTCAGTCTTGAACCACGGTTCTCGGTCTTCGTTACACCTTCGCGTTGGATGGCCGGGGGTAAGGGACTCGACAAGTATCGGGAGCGCATGCTCAGCGACAAACGTCTGAGCAGCATCGTGGATTTCCCGAAACTGTACGAGGGTTTTCCCGGAGTAAAGATTCGCGGTGGCATTTCATATTTTTTGTGGGATCGCGAACATCGTGGTGCGTGCCTCTTTCAGACTATCTGGGATGGTCAACCAGCGGGCCCTGCGGTTGCTCGTCACCTCGATGCGTACGACATTCTCGTGCGACGCAACGAGGCCGTGCCAATCCTGGAGAAGGTGCGGGCTAAGGGTGAATCCACGCTTTCAGATCGGGTGTCCAGTCGAAAGCCGTTCGGTCTTGCAACGAACTTTCAGGGTAAGGTGTCCGCTGCGGGCTTATCTGATCCGATACGACTATTCAAGAATCAGCGAATCGGATGGATCAATCGCAAGAATATCCCAACTAATTCCGATTGGGTAGACGAATGGAAGGTCTTGATGACAGCGGTACAAGGCACGAGCGCAGCGATTGAAACGAAGTTCTTAAGCAAGCCTATCATCGCCGAACCAGGTACGGCTTGTACTGAAACCTATCTTGTTGCCGGCCACTTTGACAATATGGCTGAGGCCAACAACTACGCCAAGTATCTTCGTACTAGATTCGTTCGATTTCTTGTATCTCTTCGCAAGGCGACGCAACACGCAACGCGCGATGTATACTCCTTTGTGCCAGACCTTACGTATGACCGGGAGTGGACCGATACCAAGCTTTATAAACGGTACGGACTGACCAAAGACGAGATCGCCTTCATCGAGTCGCAGGTTGCCGAGCATGACAACGAACTTTTCGAAGAGATCGTCTCAGAGGAAGGTTGCGATGAGTAATGCCAGGCGGAAGACTTCCGCGGAGAAGCCGGAAGCGTTGCTTGGGCGCATCGTCTCGATCCTTGAGGAAGCGCGGAGTAATGTTGTCCGGGCTGTCAATACGAACATGGTGCTGGCGTACTGGCTGATCGGGCGCGAGATTGTTCAGGAACTGCAGGGTGGCGAGAAGCGGGCGATGTACGGCAAAGCGGTTATTGAGGAGCTGTCGGAACGCCTGACGGAGAAATATGGGAAGGGATTTTCCGCACAAACGCTTTGGAAGTTCAGACTGTTTTATCAGGCGTATTCTGAACGAATCTCAATTCTATCCCCAATGGGGAGAGAATTGCTGGACGCGGAGAAATTTTCCCCAATGGGGATAGAATTGCATAAAAACGCCGCTGGGAGTGCTGAATTGAACACGCCCCAATTTCCATCCCCAGCGGGTACAAAATCTTTGCACGGTTTCTCACCGGAGCTCTCCTGGTCGCATTACCGCGCCCTGATGCGGGTGGATACCGCTGAGGCCCGCGATTTCTATGAGCGGGAGGCCATTGCCGGATCATGGAATAAACGTACACTGGAACGACAGATCCAGACGCAATACTACGAACGCTGTCTCCATAGCCAGGAACCCGGTAAAATCATTGCGGATGGACGGAATCTACAGAAGACGGCACCATCCGTGACCGAAATGCTCAAAAATCCTTATGTGCTGGAATTCCTCGGATATCCGAACTTTGCCGAACTCCACGAGTCCGATCTGGAGCAGGCAATACTCACCCACCTGCAACGTGTCCTGCTGGAGCTGGGCAACGGATTCGCCTTTGTTGCACGGCAGAAACATATCCGCATTGAGGAGCAGGACCGGTACATCGATCTGGTTTTCTACCACTGCCGACTGAAATTCTATCTCCTGATCGACCTCAAGGTTGGTGAGTTATGTCATGCGGATGTTGGCCAGATGGACGGCTATGTGCGAATGTATGACGGTCTCGTTATGGCTCCGGATGACAACCCGACGATTGGTCTCATTCTCTGCACGGAAAAGAACGAGACCGTCGCCCGTTACTCGGTACTCCATGATCGCAAACAGATCTTCGCTTCGAAATACATGCTTTGCCTGCCGACGGAAGAACAGCTCCGGCTGGAAATAGAGAAGGAACGGCGTCTGATTGAGGCCGCACTGGAGGAGCGCGACAGTGAATAAACCCACCATCGAAGCTATTCTCGCGCCGAAGCCGGAAGCACGTCCGCGCATCTATGCCTATTCAATTAATGACAAGGCGCATCGGGGACTTCTCAAGGTCGGGCAAACGACGCGCGATGTGAAGAAACGCGTCGCCGAACAGGTCAAGACCGCTGCGATCAAGAATTATATAATCGAGCTGGACGAGCCCGCCGAGCGCGACGATGGTGCCATCTTCACCGATCACCATGTGCGCGCAAGGCTCGTCGAGAAGGGCTTCGAGAAAATCGAACTTGAGTGGATGCGATGCTCTGTTGCCGATGTAAAAACCGTGATCACCGAACTCCGCACGGGACAGCAATTCACGGGCACGCATCACCTGACGTTCGCGATGCGCCGCGAACAGGCGGCGGCCGTGAACAAGACCCACGCATACTTCCACTCGATCTGGAACGAGGATATGCACGCGGTACCGCGCTTCCTGTGGAATGCGAAGATGCGCTTCGGCAAGACCTTCGCTGCGTATCAGCTGGCGCGGAAGCTCGGCGCTTGGCGTGTGCTCGTGGTGACGTTCAAACCCGCCGTGGAGGATGCCTGGCAAAGCGATCTCGAATCGCACACCGATTTCAGCGGCTGGCTGTACCTTTCCCGCCACTCCAGGCAGGATCCCAGCCGGATCAGCCACAGGACGCCCGTCGTCTATTTCGGTTCCTTCCAGGACCTCCTCGGCCGCGATGAAGCGGGAAACATCAAGCCGAAAAACGAATGGCTCCATAAGGTCGCATGGGATCTCGTGGTGTTTGACGAATACCATTTCGGCGCATGGCGAGAGACCGCAAAAGAACTGTTCGAAGGCGAGGATGACGCGGTCGCAATGAAGGAAACCCGGCTCGAATATGCCGGAGACCTGGAGAAAGTGAACGAGGATCTCGGTGTGCTCTCGGAAAAGGAAACGGAGTTTCTTCCCATCACTACCAAAGCCTACCTGTACCTCTCCGGCACGCCGTTCCGCGCGCTGGCCACGGGCGAGTTCATCGAGGAACAGATCTTCAATTGGACATACACCGACGAACAGCGCGCCAGGGAAGAATTCGCGGCGGAGTATCCGGGAAAATGGAATCCATACGGCGCGCTTCCGCAGATACGCCTGCTCACCTATCAAATGCCCGACGAGCTGCTGGCGATCGCGAGCGCGGGAGAGTTCGATGAGTTCGATCTCAACGAGTTTTTCTCGGCCACAGGCAGAGGCAAGAGTGCGCGCTTCACGCATAAAAACGATGTACAGAAATGGCTCGATATTATCCGGGGCTCGTACCTTCCGAATACCGTCGAGAGCCTGAAGACCGGAACGCGACCGCCGTTTCCATATTCCGATGTCCGCCTGCTGCCCTACCTCCAGCATGCATTCTGGTTCCTGCCCGATGTCGCCGCCTGTCACGCGATGGCGAACCTGCTCGCCGAGAAGCACAATACGTTCTGGCGCGACTATTCCGTTGTTGTCGCGGCCGGTGAATCGGCGGGCATCGGCCTCGCGGCGTTGCCGCCCGTGCGTGCGGCCATACGGAGCGGATTCGGGACGAAGACGATCACACTCTCCTGCGGCAAGCTTACGACGGGTGTGACAGTGCCGCAGTGGTCCTCGATTCTCATGCTCCGCAATCTCACTTCACCCGAGACATATTTCCAGGCGGCGTTCCGAGTGCAGTCGCCGTGGTCGATCAGGAATCCCAATGGCGACAATCCGAACGAGGAGGAGATCCTCAAGCCTGTCTGCTTCGTGTTCGATTTCGCGCCGACACGGGCGTTGCGGCAATTATCGGAATACGGGATCGGACTTTCCCCGAGCGAGCCGAATCCGGAGAACGCGGTCAAGGATCTCGTCTCGTATTTGCCCGTCCTGGCCTATGACGGTGCCAACATGACGCAGATCGATGCGGGCGGCATTCTCGACATCGCGATGGCGGGCACATCGGCCACGCTCCTGGCTCGCAAGTGGGAATCCGCGTTACTGGTGAATGTGGACAACGACACCTTGCGCCGCATCCTTGAAAATCCCGAAGCGATGGCCGCCGTGGAGCGCATCGAGGGCTGGCGTTCGCTGGGTGACAGCATCATCGAGACGATCATCAACAAGAGCGACAAGGTCAGGGAACTCAAGATCAAGGCCAGGGACCACGGTTTGACGGCGAGGCAGAAAAAGCAGCTCACCGATGAGGAGAAGGAATACAAGTCAAAACGCAAACTCGTGCAGGAAAAGCTTATCAAGTTTGCGACGCGTATCCCGGCATTCATGTACCTGACCGATTTTCGCGAGAATACGCTTCTGGATGTGATCACACAGCTCGAACCGGAGTTGTTTCTGGCCGTAACAGGTCTGACCGTGCAGGATTTCTACCTCCTTGTCCACCTCAGGGTATTCAACACCGAGCAGATGAATCAGGCCGTTTTCGCCTTCCGTCGATACGAAGATGCGTCGCTCCGCTACACGGGAATCGAGAGCCACGAGGGTCTGTCCCATTACGGACTCTACGACACCGTCGTAGCGAGGGAGTGAACGGTTGCGATCGATCATCCAAAGTTACCGCTGAATCGCGGCGCCGTTCGATGGACTGCTCAGAGGTACGCTTCCTTCCGATGCGCGACCCTGACCACTACAACCACAAGATCCTTGTCGTTGATCGTGTAGAGAATTCGGTACCTCCCCTGCCTGATCCGGTACTGCTCCTGTCCGGTCAGCTTCTCGCAACCAGCAGGCCGTGGGTTGGATGCCAGCCCATCGATCCTCGCCACGATTTTTCGCCGATCCTGCCTTGGCAGGACTTCGATCTCTTTCGCGGCCGACGGTTTGATGAATAGTTTATAGCTTGCCACTGCGCCGCAGCCCCTTCACGAACGCTTCATAGTCCATGTTGGGCTCCTCCGCCCGCGTGCGAAACGCGGCGAGATCGTCAGCGTCCTCGGCGAGGAGCTGTCGCAAGGCTTCGTTCACGAGGTCGGACATGCTCCTGTCCGTCTCGGCAGCTTTCAGTCGAAGGGCACGGTGTAATTCGGATTCGAGGTAGACGGTGGCGCGCTTGTTTGTACTCATGGAGGGAATATAGCTATATGACGTCAAAACGTCAAGACACCAAACCAGGCATCGATCCGACCCGACCAGTCCGAGTCATCCCGTAAGTGGAACCTGAGCAATTACTGATAGCTCCGTATCCTCGCACGGTTTGTCGGATTCCCTGTGAACCATCTTTCCGGTTTCAACGTTGTTATTCCGTCATCAGAAAGAATCGATTTGGATGTTCGAGAGATAGAGATATCCGGCCTTCGGATCGCCTACCGTCAGGCCGGGAGCGGACCCCCGCTCGTGCTCCTTCATGGGGGCATGGAAGACAGCCGTGCATGGAAACGGCAGCTGGAAGGTCTGGCCGACGACTTCACGGTGTATGCATGGGACGCGCCGGGATGCGGTCATTCCTCGGACATTCCCGAAACCTGGCGGTTCGCCGAGTTCGCGGACGCACTCGCGGCATGGCTGCGTGCTCTGGATCTGCAGCGGCCACATGTCCTCGGGTTGTCCTGGGGGAGTTCGCTCGCGCTGGAGTTCTATCGCCGGCACGCCGAAGTCCCGGCATCGCTGATCCTCGCCTCCGCCTACGCGGGGTGGGCGGGTTCGCTGCCGCCCGCGGAAGTCGCGGCTCGGCTTTCGAGTGTTCTCGCCGCTGCGGATCTTTCGCGGGAGGAGTTCTCGAAAGGCTGGCCGGATTTCTTCAGTCGCGCGGCGACACCGGAGCTGATCGGGGAAATGATGAGCATCGCGGCCGACAACAGCGGCCTCGTCCGCCCGGGCGGTTACCGCGCGATGGCGCATGCCATGGCTGAAGCCGACCTGCGGGATGTCCTGCCTCAAATCCGGATACCGACGCTCCTGATTTACGGAGAGCTGGATGAACGTTCACCGCTTCACGTCGCCGGGGACCTGCACGCCCGGATTCCATCTTCGGTGCTGGCGGTGATCGATGGCGCGGGACATATGACGAACGTGGAAGCGCCGGACGAATTCAACGCCCGCGTTAGGCGGTTCATACACGAATGCGACGCGGGCGAGGCGAGGGATTCCGTGCCAGATCCAGTTTCAGTACATATATCAAGAAAAGGAGCGATCGTGATATCAGGAACATTCAATGTGGTCATGAAGCCATTGGATACATACGCCTCCGGTACCGATGGCGTGACGCTGGGGAGAATGTCCATCGACAAGACATTCTCGGGCAGCCTGTCGGCCGTCAGCAAGGGCGAAATGCTGAGTGCGCGCACGCCGGTCCAGGGTTCGGCAGGCTACGTAGCGCTCGAGCAGGTGACGGGAGAGCTGGATGGGAGGAAGGGCAGTTTTGTCCTTCAGCATTATGGACTCATGGGCGAAGGCGGCTCGTTGCTTACGCTCGAAGTCGTTCCTGGATCCGGTAGCGGTGAACTCCTGGGATTGACAGGGAAGATGAACATACGAATCGAAAATGGTCAGCATTTTTACGATTTCGAATACCAATTTGCAGATCTGACGTCGCACCCCTGATGTAGGATGGCGAATTTCCGGGGTACCACAACCAATATCCATTTTTAAGGACACGATAATGCATGTACATATCTTCCGCGGTCCCGACCGCATCTTCGGTTTCACCGCACAGTTGTCAGGTGAGAACCTTCCCGCACAATATGCGCCCTGGACCGTCTTCAAAACAGTGGAGATGCGTGAGGGCGAACCGATGCCTGGTGTTGACGTCGACGACTGCCTGCGCGACATCGCGGCTCACGGAGTGCATATAACAGATGCACATATCCGGATCACGGACGAGGCGCTGCGGCCATGAATCGCGCGCACGCGAGAGCCGCCGTCATGTCTATCGTCTGCTGCTGGAATGAGATCATCCCGGCAATACGATGAACTTCCTCGTCCATTGCCTGCCGTCGGCGGAGAGGCGATAATAGTATATGCCGGCGGGGAGATGGCCGACCTGGATATCCGATTGATAGGATCCGGCGTCGATCATGCCGTCAACCACGCGCATGAGGACCCTCCCCGTCGCGTCGGCCACGACGAGCAAAACCTGCCGCGCCGAGGGGATGGAGAAGCGGATCGCCGTGCTGGTGACAGCGGGATTCGGGTAGTTCTGCTCGAGCGTGATGGATGAGGGCACCGCCGATGTAATGCGCTCGACATCCGTGGACATGGATTTCCGGTTGTACCAGAAGCCGAACGAACCGCGGTGCGACGCGCTCTTCGGCTGTCCGATCAGCGCCTGTCCGACGGTGCCGGAGATGATGTGCGCGGGACCGCTCGAACGGGCGGCGCCGGCCGAGAGCACGCTGCGCTCCATGCGCGTCTGAGCAGCGCAGATGCCGGCGGTGAAGGCCGGCAGCAGCATCGCATATACTATATAATTGATTTTCATTTTGCTTCCTTTGTCAGAATTTCGACCTGCGATTCGAGCGCAGCGATCCGCTTGACGAGTGCTTCATTCGTTGTATATAATTCCTGCACGGCTTTCACCAGCGGCACGACGAACTCCGCATAGCGCAGGCCGTAGAGATCGTCCGCATTTTTCGGCGCGTCCACGCCGCTGAATTCGTATCCCAGCGACTGCGCCGCTTCCTCCACCTCCTGTGCGATGAAGCCCGTCTGAACGACACGCTCCTTTTCCGCGATCGCGGTTTTCATCTGTGCATCCCATTCGGCACCGCGCGTTTCGTCGAGCTTTCGACTGATGCCGGACACGTCGAGGTGATAGGTGACGGGACGGAGTTTCATGATGAAATCCAGGCCTCGGACGTTTTCCCGCACATCCTTCTTGAATCGTGCATCGCTGACGTTTGACCAGCCCGCCCAGCCGCCATACGAAATCGTGGCGGAATTTCCGAAACGGGCGACACTGGATGCGCCGACCGTCGTGGCCTGTCCGATGGCGATCACGTTGAATAATCCGGTGCCTGTGACGTCGGTATTCGCGCCGACGAATACGTTGTTGTATCCATTGTCACGCGCCGCCCCGGCATTGTATCCTACCGCGACATTGAACTGCGCGGACGTCGTACTGAACAGCGCGTGATAGCCGAATCCTGAATTGTAGCTTCCCGAGTTATTGTAGAACATCGTGCCGCTCCCCGCAGCGGTATTCATCTCGCCTGTCGTGGCATACAACGCCTGATGGCCGAACGCGGAATTGCGGGAACTCGTGTTGTTCGTGTAAAGGGCTTGCGAGCCATGCGCGGTATTCGCTCCGCCCGATGTATTGCCCCGCATGGCCTGAAATCCTGTCGCCGCATTCGAACTTCCGATGGTGTTGGCGGCCATCGCTTCGAAGCCGAGCGCGGAATTGTAGTTCCCGAAATTGATCAGGTTCGCCACCTCGATCGTGTTGTTCGGATTTGCCGTACCGATTCCCAGCTTCCCGTCCTTGAACACGAAATTCGCGTCACCGGAAAGCGCGTTGTTTCCGCTCCACAAGGCCACTCGATCTGCAGCGCCCGATCCTCCGACACCTGACGCGGGTGTCTGCCAGTCCATGCCTCCGGCGGTTGCGGTAAGTATCTTGCCTGCAGCTGCAGATGTCGCGGTGTTCAGTTTGCCGGCCGTCACCGCGCCCTCCGCAATCTTCGCGGTCGTGATCCCCTGGTCCTTCACATTGATTGTCGCCGTCGGTCCCGAGGGATTCAGAATATCCAGCGCATTGTCCGAGTTCTGAACCGCCTGGATTCCCTGCGCGCCTGTTCCGCTGCCGGCGTTGATGGTGATCGTGTTGCCCGCGGTCGTGATCGTGGCGCCTCCGGAAGCGGCAAGCGTCACGTTGTCGGTAAGGCCGTTGAGACTGCGGACGACGTTCCCGTTCGCGATTTTGCCCGCGCCGATCGCGCCGTCATTGACACCGAGCGCCGCGACGGGGCCGGCAGGATTCTCAATCGCGATGGTTCCGTCAGCGCTTTGCAGGCTCTGAATTCCTCCGTCGATGACGGTTTGCCATCCGACGCTCGTGCCGTTATATACAATCGCCTGTCCGGTCGTCGCGCCGGCGGGATTGATCTTCTGTGCCGTGATCCCGAAATCCGGGATGCCGATCGTGGCGACAGGCCCGTTGGGATCCTGCACCGCGATGGTCCCATCTGCGTTCTGTACGCCCTGTATACCCGTGCCTCCGCTTCCCGTCGACGAGATCGTGAACGCAGCGCCGTTATTGGTCACCGTCGTTCCGCCGGCGCCCTGTATCGAAAGCGCGCCTGCCTGGTTGTTGACGCTCGTCACGGCGCCCGAGGCGTTCGGCGCGAGGGCTTGCGCCACGTCGGCCGTTGCGGCACGCAATGCGTACGGAACCGCGGTCAGGGGAGTGCGGGGCGAAAGCTCGGCACCGCCATCCACGCGCACGCCGAGAAAGTAAGCGCGGTCGAAGGCGAGGGATGCCGGCAGCGGCGTCACCGAACCGATGATCACGTTGAACACGCCATTCACAACGGGTACGGCCTGCGTCTCCGTGAAGAGCGCGGTGCCGTTCGTCGCGGCATCGTAGAAGTTCAGCGTGAGCTGGTGGTTTCCGTCTGGAACGAGATTCCCCTGCGCATCGGTCAGAATGCCCTGGTAGCTGATGGTGCGGGGAACCTGCGCGTAGGCTGTACATGACAGCCCGAGCAGCATGTATATAACGAAAGCGCGCATGGCGTGGCCTTTCTGCGGAATAAAAATTCGGGAATGAAACTGCCTGAAATGTAGACGGCGCCATTCTGAGATGCAAGAAATAAACCGGAATTGGATTATTAATTCGACCCCGGTCCGGAAGGGCGCTATCGTTCGGATTCACCGCCATGCCGGATACACAACCCGTAAACTCATCTCCATCAGCAGGATGACAGCAGCAACGATCCGTCCGCCCGCTTGTACGCCACCCGGAGCAGCAGCATGCGGTTTCCGGGATGCAACCCGGAGCGCATGTTTGCGTATATCAGATTTTTCCCTCCGGAACACTGTTTCAAAATCACCTCAAAGATGGCGGCCGCCCGATGAAAGCAATCGTTTATGAAGAGTACGGACCACCGGAAGTACTGCGGATCAAGGAAATCACCACACCAGCGGTTGGAGAACGGGATGTTCTCGTGCGGGTGCATGCGGCATCCGTGAATTTCGGAGATCGCATCGCCCGGAATTTCAGAGCCGTCACGCCGTCGCAGTTCAACATGCTTGCGCCTTTCTGGCTGATGGCGAAACTGTATTTCGGCATCGCGAAGCCGAAGCGTCCTGTACTCGGCAGCGAGTTCTCGGGCGTGGTGGAATCGGTGGGCTCGAAGGTCACCTCCCGCAGATCAGGGGACGCGGTGTTCGGCTATCTCGGCCAGACGATGGGGGCCTACGCCGAATTCGTCCGTGTGCGGGAGAACGACTGCTTCGCGTCCAAGCCCGCGGGGCTTCCGCACGACGAAGCCGCGGTACTGCCCTACGGCGCGATCATGGCCTGGCAACTGCTCGACAGGGCGGGGGTGCGGAAGGGACAGAAGGTGCTGGTGATCGGGGCCAGCGGCGGCATCGGTTCTGCCGCGGTGCAGATCGCGAAACATCTCGGAGCCGAAGTGACCGGCGTCTGCGCCACGCCGAGACTGGACTACATCCGCAGCCTCGGCGCCGACGCCGTGATAGACTACACGAAGGAGGATGTCACCATGCGCGAGGAAACCTGGGATCTGATCGTCGACATCCGCGGCCGCTGTCCCTACTCGCGCTGCAAAGGCCTGTTAACAAAGGATGGACGCATCCTCTATGTCAGTTTCAAGATGAAGCAGGTATTCCAGATGCTCTGGACCTCGATTGCCAGTGATCGGAAAGTGATCTGCACCCTCGCTCCGGGCAGCGCCACGGACCTGCGCACCGTCTGTGAACTGATCGAAAAGGGTGCTCTCCGCGCGCCCGTCGTCGAACGCTTTGCCTTCACGGACGCCGCCTCAGCGCATCGCCTGATGGAGGAAGGCCGAAACGCAGGGGCTGTAGTGATTCAAGGACCGTAGCACGCAAGTGAAATTCATCCGCCCCCTACACACGCAGCCACCTCGAGTAGGTCGGATTCGCGAAGAGGAAACGACCGTATCAAGGGGCAGCCTGTCCGTCGATACGTCCCTCGATACGTCGTCGCTTCGCGACGACTACTCGGGATGACTGGGGGGCCGTTGGCCGAGCCGTTGGCCGAGCCGTTGGCCGAGCCGTTGGCCGAGCCGTTGGCTCGGCCCTACGTCATCCTGGTCGATTCGGTTTCCGGTTGGATGGCCGAGCCGTTGGCTCGGCCATCACCAATGTTCCAATGTTCCAATATTAATTCACCATCGTCTCCCTCTTTGTCCTCGTTGTTTCCGCCTCACGCAGTATGTCTTCAAAGCTCAATCCTCCGCGCACCTCATGCGGGATCCGCGGCGTGCGCCACATGCGATATACCGCGATGAGCAACGGCACGACGCCGAGCGCGATGAACACCGTGTCGGGGATCATGCGAAGCCAGAGCAGCGTGTGCACCAGTGGCTGGTGGTAGAACTCGATCGTGCGCACGAACCAGTAGCCGTGCTCGATGCCCTGCATGAACTGCAGGAAGCCGACGGGGAGCAGCGTGATGACGATCATTCCCATAAGACCGGTGTTGAGTCCCCAGAACGCGGTCTTCAGCAGCTTCTCGTTTCTGCTGTTCGAGATCGTGCGCATGCTGAAGAGCATGAGCGCGATACCGAGCATGCCGTAGACGCCCATCAGTGCGCCGTGCGCATGCGCCGCGGTGAGGAAACCGCCGTGCGAGAAGAAGTTGATCGAGGGCAGGTTGATCAGGAAACCCAGCACGCCGGCGCCGAAGAGGTTCCAGAACGCGGTGGCGACGAGGAACATGAACGACCACTTGTAGGGGAATTCCACACCGCCTTTCTGCACGAAGCGGTAGTGCTCATAGGACTCGATGACGAGCAGGGTGAGGGGAATGACCTCCATCGCCGAGAAGACCGAACCGAGCGCGATCCACATTTCGGGCACTCCGATCCAGTAGTAGTGGTGTCCCGTGCCGATGATGCCGCCGCCGAGGAGGATGGTGAGCTGGAAGTACAGCGCGCGCAGTGCGGAGCGCTTCGTGACGAGTCCCATGTTCACCATGATGAAGCCGATGACGACGACGGCGAAAACCTCGAACATCCCTTCAACCCAGAGATGTACCACCCACCAG
>CAZWNO010000022.1:262-13166 GCA_964635845.1 uncultured Chromatiales bacterium | reverse complement strand
GATGTGCTGTCCCGGACTCATGAAGAACGCGAAGCCGTAGAACGCGGGAATCGCGATGGTGCTGTAGAGCAGCAGATGCGTCATACCGCCCTTGTCGCTCTCCTTTTTCAGCGCGGATTTAAGCCCGCGATAGACGATCACGAGCCAGAGGCTGAGTCCCACCGCGAGAATGATCTGCCAGAATCGACCGAGGTCGACGTACTCCCAGCCCTGGTGGCCGAACCAGAACCAGTTGTTCCCGAAGTCCCCGCGCACACCGAGGTATTCGCCCGCGAGGCTTCCTCCCACGAGTGCGACCAGCGCCCAGAACAGCAGATCGACGAGCAGTTTCTGTTTCGGAGCTTCGCGTCCGCTGACCAGCGGTGCAATGAAGATTCCCATGGCGATCCATGCCGTGGCAATCCAGAAGATCGCCAGCTGCAGGTGCCAGGTGCGTGCGACGTTGAAGGGGAGGACCGAAGCGACGTTGATGCCGAAAAAGGTATTCCCTTCGATGTAGGTGTGCGCCATCGAGGCACCGAGCAGTGTCTGCACGAGGAAAAGCAGGACGACGACGACGAAATACTTGCCCGTGGCCTTCTGGCTCGGCGTGAGCATCAGACGGTCCGTGCGGATGGTCGGGAAGGTGTTGAAGGCTTCCTCGCCCTCGAGACGGTAGCGTTTCCAGAGGAAGAGGATCAGCGCGGTCATGAAAACCAGCAGCGTGGCGCTCACGCCGCTCCAGAGATATGAGCCCGCGCTCTGCACATTGCCCGCCTCGGGTTCGTAAGGCCAGTTGCTGGTATAGCTGTAGCTCTCGCCCGGACGCGCGGTGCTCGAAAGCCATGCGGTCCAGTAGAAGAAATCCGCCAGATGCTGCGCCTGGTCGCCCTTGAGATACCAGCCTTCCGTCGCCTCCCGCGTACGGATGATCGCGTTGGGCTGCAGTCCCGTGCGTTTGTCGTTTTTCGAGAACATCTCCCTGTAATGCACGCGCACGGCTTCGAGCGCGGCCACCTGTCCTTCGGTCAGCACCAGCCGGTCGCCGCCGGCGTCATAGCGGTTGCTCTTGAGTTCGCGCACGACGCGGTCTGCGATGCCCGCCTGCCGTTCACGCGAGAGTGAAGCGAAATCCTCGCCGTGGTATTTCCGCGCGTAGAAGTCGCGCATGGTGGAGGTCGTGATGTGCAGCGTCTGCGCGGTGAAATCGGGGCCGAGGTAGGCGCCGTGTCCCAGCGTCGAGCCGTACTGCATCAATCCATGGCTCTGGTACACCGCCTGTCCGCCCTGTACGGCGTCATTGGTGGAAAGGACCTTTCCGTTCATGTCGACGATTTCCGCGGGACGCGGCGCGGCGTCCTTGTACACCCAGTAACCCCCCACGAGGAGTACTGTGAAACCGAGCAGCATTGTCAGCAGAAGCACGTGCTTCCATATTCCGGAATTGAAGGTGCGAGTATCTATCATTATGGATTTCCTGTCGGGGATATGATGTGCGAATTTTCTTTGAGTCGGTCCCGGTCCGGGCGGGGAACATGTGGCCGGAGCCAGGGCTCCGCTCCGGGCGGGGAACGCCTGTCCGATGCCCTGTGCACGGGCATCGGCAGGCGCATCCGCCTGAAGGAACATTCAGTCAGTTCGATTCAGGCGGCATCGTATGGACGGTAATGTGTGGTCAGACCGGCTGCGCGAGGCGCTCTTCCATCGCGATCGCGCGGGGGTGCAGCACGTTGTTCTCGAGATGGATATGTATGTGCAGGTCGCGCTCGAATTCGTCGAGTTCACGGTAGAGGAGCTGGAACGTTGTGCAGGCATCCTCGGGCGGTGTGTAATCGCTCCCGAGTTTGCGCATATGGTCCATCGCGACCCCGACACTGTCATGCTCATGCTCCATCATTTCAATGGGATTGCGCACCGTGCCGAAACCGCCCGCGGAGACCTGTCCCTCGCCGCGGTCGGCGGCGGCGAGCCGCTTGATGAAGGGGAAAAGGATGCGTTCCTCCTTCATCATGTGCGATTCGAGTTCCATCTGCACTTGCTGCCAGATGGCCGCGATCTCGCGCACCTCCGGGTGATGCGCGCCGTGCACCGTCGCCACTTTCGCGGCGTGCGCGGCGATGGGCGGCATCATGTTCTTGACATACTGGTGATGGGTGTTGACAATGTAATCGATGAGAAAACTGGTTTCCCATGACGCCACGTCCAATGAGCCGCGTTCCGGCAGCAGCTCCAGCTCCGCCTTCAGACGCGCGGCATCCACATCCTTCTCCATGCAGGCCGCGTTGAGGGACTTCTTACCCCCGCAGCAGTAATCGATGCCGTAGGCCTCGAAGATCGGGGCGGCATGGATGTTCTGCTTCACCACCTCGCCCACGCTCTGCTCATTCCACTGTATCTGCATTGTCTGTTCCTTTCGTTGAGTTGCAGTGAGTAGTTGGAGGCAAGCTAAGGTTCGCGTGAAAGAAAACATTTGATATGGATCAGATTTATCCGGAACTCCGTTACCTCACCCCCACCCCCCTCTCCTTTAAGGAGAGGGGGCAGGGGGAGAGGTAAAAAAGGGAGATCTGTATCCCCGCCTACCGGACACAGCGGTATGGAATGTCCCCCGCAGTGTCTATCTTATAACATGGAAAAGGATGAAATACTCGAATTCCTGCGGGCGGTACCGATGTTTTCGGAACTGCGCGACGACGAGCTGGAGCAGATCGCGGCGCATTGCCGGGTGCAGGACTGCGGCAAGAGCGGCGTGCTGTTCCACGAGGGCGATCCCTATCGCGGATTCTACGTGGTGATGGAGGGGAGCGTGAAGGTGTTCAAGCAGTCACCCGAAGGAAAGGAGACCGTGCTGCATGTGCTCTTTCCGCCGCAGACACTGGCCGAAATCCCGATGTTCGCAGGTGAGGATTACCCCGCGCATGCGGAATGCCTGGCCGAGAGCCGCGTGATGTTCGTGGAGAAGGACGGTTTTATCGCGCTGCTGCGGCAGAATCCGGACCTGTCCATCCGCATGCTGGCGGGACTCAGCAAGCGCCTGCGCCATCTCGCCGAGCAGCTCGAGAATCTCACCGCGCACGATGTGCGCACCCGCCTCGTGCGCTATCTGCTGGGAGAATACCGTCTGCAGAAGCCCGGACGCCTCCTCCCGCGTATCACCCTGCGCATCTCGAAATCCGTCCTTGCCTCGCAGCTCGGCACGACGCTCGAAACGCTCTCGCGTACTTTCCGCAAATTGGAGGACGAAGGACTGATCGGGATGAAGGGAAAGGTCATCCTGCTGGAGGAGATGGACAGGCTGGAGAAAGAGTACCGGAAAGAGTTCGGTAGGGGTTTGTAGAAAGCGGGGAGGTGCGCTGCGTTCCTCCCCCGGTTACCACTCGGGGAGCGTCAGTTCACGATGGTTTACACGGGACTGGTCGAAGATCACGCCGTCGAGCCAGAGCAGGGTGCCGTCTTCCGCACGGATCCCGATACCGCGCTCGTAGACGTGGCGGATGCGGCCGTCTCGATGCCTGATGCGGTATTCGATGGAATAGGGAAGGTGGTCATTGATGCCGTTATTGACGGCGTTGACGACCTTGATGACATCCTCGGGATGGACGATGCTCTTGAAGGATCGGACCGAATTATTGACGAACTCTTCGGCCGGATAGCCGCTGAGTTCCTCGATCTGGTCGCTCATGAATTCCATCGTCCAATACGCGTCGTTCGCGCAGCGGTACACCGCGCCTGGAATGTTGAGGACGAGCGTCTTGAATCGATCGTGATCGCGCCGTCTTTCGTTCTCCCGGCAGATCGACTCGGCCATGCGGTCCTGCAACTCCCGTTTGATCTTGATGATCTCAATGTCACGGTTCTGCAGCTGATTCTCGAGTTGACCGCTGGCCTCCTTCAAACCCTCCATTCTTCTCTGCATCCTGCGGATTTCTTCGAGGAGGGCAGTCCTGTCCATCTCATCAAAATTCATCGCGCACCTGATGAATGATCCTGACTATCGTATCCGTCCCATACAGGTTGCGTCCTTTTCCGGTCTGCGACGGTGATCGGAGGGTAATATTACGCAAAAATAGGAATAACCTGCAATGGAATATCCGAATTATCGGGTTCCGGATGACTCTTTTTTCGGGAATCAACTACTGTACGGAATCCGGACATTTGTTGTTCTCAGGGTCCCCGCGACTTATGGAACCACCCAGATTCCGTCCTTCACTTCGATTTTCGTCTCGTCGAGCCAGACGCCGATGCCCGCACCGCCCGTGCGGAAATCCGTGACGATGTCCACGTGCTGGGCCGAGCGGTTGAGCTTTCCATCGCGGAAGAAACGATCCAGCGCCGCCTTGCCTTCCTCGGAGCCTTCGTCGGATACATACGACTCGGGATAACTGGCGCCGATGGCGATATGCAGTGTGCCGCCGATCTTCTCGACGAAGAGCGGATGCTTGAGCACCTTGGTAATGCCGGCGTTCATGCCGAGCGCCACTTCACCCAGACGGTGCGATCCCTCGTCGGTCTCGATGATTTTCGCCAGCGTGTCATGTCCTTCATCCGCCCGGTATTCCCGTATCACCCCTCCCTCGAATCGGAGATAAATACCCTGAATGGTGGAACCGCTGTTGTACACGGGGAGGTCGACGAAGATCTCGCCTTCGACGGTGTCGGCGTTGGGGCTGGTGAACACCTCGCCGTCGGGGAAATTCCGCTTGCCGGTGCATTTGACCACGCCGCGGTCGGCGATATTCATTCGCAGCTCCAGATTGCGGCCGTCGCGCGGGTACCGGGTCTGAATGCGGATCTCGCTGCTGCGGTCCATCACCTCGTAGATGTCCTGTTCCACGCGGTCGAGCAGTCGCGGATCGACGACCGAAGCCGAGACGATCACGTCGGTATACTCCTCCAGCGTCATGCCCTCGAGGTCCGCGAAGCCCTGCGTGGGGAAGAGCGTCAGCAGCCAGGGCTTGCCGAGGCGGATGCGTTTGAAGGGTTCGTCCGCCCGCATGACAGCCATGGCGGTGGACTCCGGCAGTCCTGCCGAGAGAGCCGGACTCTCCGCGCCGAGGATCTCTATGTATTTGGTCATCGCTTCGTAGCGCTTGCCATGCCATTCGGGAACGCGTGTGATCTGCTCGACCGAGCCGTGCCGCGCGATGGAGGCGCCCCACACCTTGCCGCGGTCGTTGTCCGGCGCCACGACGTTCACATCGGCGATGCCGCCCGCCGCGAAGATCTTGTCCTGCAGCATGGACATCAACGGCCAGGCGACGTGCTCGCCCTTGATCATGACGACGTCGTCCTTCCGCACTCCGCCCAGCGAATAATCGAGCAGGTAGTCGGCCCAGGTGTTGAGATCCTTGTCGGAAATTACTGCATGCATGGTGGAGTGCTCCGGAAATTGTGAGGAGAAGCAATGTAGGCATCGACCGGCAAAGGAACAACGAGGACAAACACGAGCACGAGCACGGGAGCGAGCACGAGCACGGGAGCGAGCACGAGCACGGGAGTGAGCACGAGCACGGGAGCGAGCACGAGCACGGGAGCGAGCACGAGGACGAGTACGAGGACGTACGAGCCTGGGAGCGGCGCACGCCAGTGCGCCGGGGGATATCCCCGACTTCATTGGTATTCAGGCGCTACATCCGTATTTTGTTCGACGATGATATTTTTGTCTGTAATACGACAGGGGGATTGGCTGCGCGCGATCGCGGACGACCGCGAATACGCGGGGTATCCTGCGCGGGAGATGAAGAACTGGATCTGACACTGCAACATATCGCCACGCTTCTCCGGCTGTCCGGGAAGGAACTTCAGGGACTCGTGAAGCGGAAGGAAATTCCGTTCACGGTGATCGATGACCGCGTGCTGTTCAACAGGCAGCAGATCATCGAGTGGGCGTTGAGCAGGAATATCGCACTCAACTTATCGGACCATGAGAATATGAGCGAGTATCACGTCAAGGATCTGAGCCTGGTCCTCGATGAGGGCTCTTTCTGTTATGACTGCGCCCTGACCGAGGATCGCTATATCGAACAAATGGTGGAGCGCCTGCGCCTCTCGAGCGGAGTGGACCGCGATATCATCGTACATTTGCTCAAGAGCCGCGAGGAACTCCTCAGCACGGCCATCGGCAACGGCATCAGTCTGCCGCATCCGCGCATTCCCCTGATGGTCGGGGAAGACAAACCGGTGGTGGCCTTCTTCTTTCCCAAAAGACCCCTCGATCTGAAATCCTTCGACGGGAAGCCGGTGCATACACTGATCCTCCTGATCTCGCAAACCATCAAGCAGCACCTGAGCGTGCTCGCGCATCTGAGTTTCCTGCTTTCGCACGAGAACTTCCGCATTGCCCTGGAAGAGCGCTACGACCACGCCGAGATCCTGCGGACCATCATCGAGATCGAAGAGGGGAGGTCCAACTGAGATAATGTCCCTCCTCGGTGCCGGCATCGCCGTGCAATTTTTATCCACCGTCATCGTTCCCTTCCTCCGCGCACCGCGCAGGGCATTGGCCGCGGCGCATGCGCTGCTCGTCGCCGGCCTGGCGATCAGCCTCTCCGCCGCGCTGCACGCGCTGATACTGCGCTACACACCCGTGACCGGCTTCGACGTCGCGGGAATTCCCGGCAACGTTTTCCGGCTCGATCCGCTCGCGCTCTTCTTCCTTTGCGTGATCCAGCTTGCCGCTATCCCTACGGCGATCTACAGCTATTCGTATTTCCGCGACGCCGCGCGGGAGGGCAAGCGGGTGCGGAGCATTACCGTGATTTTCGGAATGCTGCTCATCTCGACGCAGCTGCTCGTGATTGCGGACCATGCGATCCTGTTCCTGGTGTTCTGGGAAATCATGTCCGTCGCCGCCTATTTCGGCATCGTCTTCGAGCACGGGAAGAGGGAGGTCCGCACGGGCGGAATGTACTACTTCGCCATTTCGCATTTCGTCGTCTTCCTGCTCTACGCGTTCTTCTTCCTCATGCATGCGCATTCGCGGAGCTGGATGATGAGCGATTGCGCGCTGACGGCGGATGCCGGCGCAGCGTTCTTCGCCATGTACGCCCTGGCGCTCGTCGGTTTCGGAATGAAGTCCGGATTCATGCCATTCCATTTCTGGCTGCCGCGCGCGCATCCGATCGCTCCGACGGTGATCAGCGCGTTTCTATCGGGCGTCATCATCAAGACCGGCATCTACGGCATATTGAGAACATTTCAGATGCTGCGGCCCGTGCCGGAATTCCTCGGCTGGATCGTGCTCGCCGCCGGAATGCTCAGCGCCGTCCTCGGCGTCTGGTACGCGCTGGCGCAGCACGACATCAAGGGCCTGCTCGCCTACCATTCCGTGGAGAACATCGGCATCATCGGCATCGGCATCGGACTCGGATTCATCGGCTCGGCCTACGGCTCCGTGCCCGTACAGATCCTCGGCTTCGGCGGCGCGCTGCTCCACACGCTCAACCATGCGATATTCAAGAGCCTGCTCTTCATCGGCAGCGGCGTGATCGTACACAACACGGGCACACGCATCATCGAGGAGATGGGAGGGATCATTCACAGCGCGAAGTATTTCGCGCTGCTCTTCCTCGTGGGCTCCGTCGCGATCAGCGGACTCCCGCCCCTCAACGGATTCATCTCCGAGTTCATTCTCTACAACGGATTTTTCCGGGCAGCGAGCGACCTGCAGCATTACTATCCACTGGCGATGCTGCTCGTGGCGGTCGGACTCGCGTTCGTCGGCGGACTCGCGGTCGCCTGCTTCACGAAACTGAACTCCATCGTCTTCCTCGGCAGCAAGCGCAAGCCGACGGGATCGTTCACGGTCACGCCATACGAATACACGGCGCTGGGCATCCTTGCCGCGCTCTGCATCGCGATCGGCGTCTTCCCGCTGCCGGTGGTCGGAATCGTGAACGACATCGTCGGGCGGGCGATGGTGCCGGGCGCCGCGGCTCCCGCACTCGTGAACATCGACTGGCTGTTCCTCAGCGGCATCTTCGGCATCATCGTGCTCCTCGTGCTCCTGCTGTTCGCCGTGAAGTCGTCGATACACCGGAAATATGGCCTTCGCGTCTCCGACACCTGGGCTTGCGGTTACGCGGACATCACGCCGCGGATGCAGTACACCGCATCCTCCTTCTCCGATGCGCTGAATTCCATCGTCCGCTCCGTGCTTGTATATAAAAAGACCGTGCACTCCGCTGAGATCGGATCGGCGACAGGAGGCACTGTCTCGACGCATTCCTCGGACCTCGTGGATACGAAGCTGCTGCTGCCCGCCTTCGCCTGGCTGCGCGCGGCGGTTCTCCGCATCACGATGTTCCGGACTTCCGACATGCGCGTCTATATCGCCGCCGTGCTGGTCATCATCGCGATCTACAGCATCATGGGATTCCTATGGAAGTGACGGGCGTGGCGATCGCCGCCGGGGCACTCTGCGCCACGCTCGCCGCGGCGCCTTTGTTCGTCGGCATGGTGAACAAGCAGAAAGCCTGGTTCACCGGAAGGATCGGCGCGCCGGTGCTGCAGCCATACCATGAACTGTTCCGGCTGTTCCGGAAGGAGACCGTCCGGTCGCGGCATGCGTCCGTTCTCACGGCCTTCGCGCCGGTGATGAATTTCGCTGCCGTGCTCGTCGTGATCGCGATACTCCCGATGGGCTTCGGCCGTCCGCTCATCAGCTTCGACGGGGACGTGATCCTCTTCGCCTATGCGCTCGGACTCGCGCGCTTCTTCCAGATCATCGCGGCGATGGACATCGGCTCGTCAATGGAGGGGATGGGCGCTGCGCGGGAGGCCACGTTCGCGGTGTTCGCCGAACCGATCTTCTTCTTCACGATCGGCAGCATCGCTTTCATCAGCGGCACGACCTCGATGTACGATATCTACAGTTCCGTGCGGATCACTGATCTGTCCTACATGATTTTCACCCTGGTCTGCTCGATCTCGGTGTTCCTGCTTGCCGTCGCGGAATGCTCGCGCATGCCGGTCGACGATCCGAACACGCATCTCGAACTCACCATGATTCACGAGGTGATGATACTCGACAACTCGGGAGCGGATCTCTTCCTGTACCAATATTCCAGCCATCTCAAGCTGCTCGTCTACACGCTGCTCGAGGCCTCGCTCTTCAGCGCCTTCGGCACGGGAGACGGATGGAGCTTCGCGATATTCGTCGGCGTCATCGTCGCGATGACGACGGTGCTGGCGCTGGTGGAGACCGTGAGCGTCCGATTCAGAATGGCGAGCATCCCGCAGTACCTGCTCTTCGCGACGGCGATCGGAGTGCTGAATCTGCTGATCTACACGTTTACACAGTAAGCCGCGGCCATGGAGAACGTCCTCAGCATCATATACTGTTTCACGATTTTCTACCTCGCCGTCACGATGAAGGTGAGAACCTACGTGACGCTGATGCGCGCGCAGGGCTTCCTGCTGACGCTGCTGCTCCTGCTTCCGCTCATCCATGGCGCGCCTCTGCTCAGCTTCCTGCTTCCGCTGGCGCTGTTCGCGATCAAGGTGGTGCTGATTCCCCGGTACATGAACAAGATCATCCTCGATCTCGATATCAACCGCATCATCGAGCCGACCATACAGCAGATCACGATGCTGCTGCTCGTCATCGCGTCGATGTCCGTCATCTTCATCGTCTCCGACTATCTCTCGTCGATGACACAGATCGCGACCATACCTTTCGCGACGGGATTCACCTCCGTCGTCGTCGGCTGCTTCATCATCATCTTCCGGAGGAAACTGATCATCCACGTCGCCGGCTTCCTGGTGCTGGAAAACGGACTCTTTCTCGTCGGCATCTCCGTCGGCACGGAGATGCCGATCATGATCGAACTCGGCATGCTGCTCGACGTGTTCGTCGTCATTTTCCTGATGGGAATCGCGATGAACAGGATCCGATCGACGCTCGCGGGATTCGACGTCACCGCGCTCGGGAGGCTGAAGGACTGATGCTCGATATCGCGGTACTCATATTCATCCCGGCATTCGCGGCGGCGGCCTGCGCGCTGCTCCCGAGCATGCGCATGCAGTACGCCGTGTCGCTGCTCGTCGCCGCGGCGCATCTGCTGTTCTCCGTGCTGCTGTTTGCAGGAATATTCTCCCCGGGCATGCCGGCATTCTTCAGCCGCGACGCGCTCAGCACGCTGTTCCTGCTCGTGCTTTCCAATGTCTATTTCTGGATCGTCCTCGTCTCCTACGCATACCTGACGAAGACCGCTTCCGCGCCCGCGGGCGGGGGAAAGAAATACTATTTCGCGCTGCTGAATTTCTATGTCTGCGCGAACTCCGCCGCCATCCTCAGCAACCACTTCGGTTTTTACTGGGTGGCCGCGGAGGCGACGACGCTGAGCGTCGCGCCGCTCATCTACTACTATCGCAACGAGGAGGCGCTCGAGGCGATGTGGAAGTACCTGTTCATCGTCTCGGTGGGAATCGCCTTCGCCTTCATCGGCATCGTGTTCCTCTCGCTCTCGGCAGCCGGCACGCCGATGGAAGGCAATCAGCTCTTCTTCGCGGATTTCGCGAGGAACGCGGCCGTGCTCAATCCCGTCTGGCTGAAGGCGAGCTTCATATTCATCTTCGTCGGACTCGGCACGAAAATCGGGCTCGCTCCGACGCATCTCGCCGATGTCGACGCCACGAGCAACGCGCCGGGTCCCATCGCGGCGCTGATGTCGGGCTCGCTGCGCATCACCGCGCTGCTCGGCGTCATGCGCATCCTGCAGATCGTCTCCGGCACGAGTGCCGGCGATTTCGCGCGCGGGGTGATGATCGTGGGCGGCCTCCTCTCCGTTTTCGCGGCGTTCCTTTTCGTCTTCCGCGCGAACAACTACAAGCGGCTGCTCGCATATTCGAGCGTCGAGCATCTCGGCATCATCGTGCTCGGAATGGGCATCGGGAAGCTGGCGATGATCGGCGCGCTCTACCACGTGGTATACAATTCCCTGACGAAGAGCGTGCTGTTCCTCTCGGCGGGAAACATCCACCGCAGGTACGGATCACGGGAGATCGGCGACGTGCGCGCGGTGCTGCGCGTGCTGCCCTGGAGCGGTTGGCTGCTGCTGCTCGGCTTCCTCGCCATTTCTGGCATTCCGCCCTTCGGCATCTTCTTCAGCGAACTGATGATCTTCGAAGCGGCATTCTTCGATGCATGGATGTGGATCTTCCCGCTGCTGCTGTTCTTCCTGCTGTTCGTTTTCATCTTCATGGGAAAGGCGCTGTTCGCGATGCTCTACGATGACGAGGACCATGCAGCTCCCGGCGGCGAGAAGGAAGGATTCGGTCTCATGCAATTCGCGCCGCTCGCGATACTGATCATGCTGCTCGCGCTTTCCGTGAGCGCGCCTGCGCTGCTGCAGGAAAACATCCTGCGCGTCGCTCAATCCTTCGGGGTGACGCCATGACACCGAGTGACGCCACGACACGGAATGACGGCATGACTCCACTGACCGTGCGCAACAACCAGCACTTCCTCGCGCAGGATATTCCCTTCACCGACGCGGAGCAGTGGCGGCAGTATGCAGCCGACTCGCTTGCGAATGGCTGCAGGATTGTCGGATTGTATCCGATAGACAGCGCCGCTCCCCACCGGCTTCTCTCGGTATTCGTCGACAGCGAATCATCATCGATCAGGCTTCTCGCCATCGAAGTGCCCCGCGATCGCCTGACGCTGCGAGGTCTCGCGGACGCATTCCCGCAAATGCGATACTTCGAATCCGCGCTCGTGGAGGAATACGGATATACGATATCCGATACGACCGGACTCCGGCCGGTGCGGAAGGCCACGCCCTCGCAGCTGCTCGATCTTCCACCGATCCCGGGACATGCCGACATGGAGATGCATGAAGTGGCGGTCGGACCGATTCATGCAGGCGTCATCGAGCCGGGGCATTTCCGATTCCACTGCCATGGGGAGACGGTGTACAATCTCGACATCGCGCTCGGGTACCAGCATCGCGGCGTGGAGAAGCTGATGCTCGGGATGCAGGATACACCGCGGAACGCGCGTTCGCATCGCATCGCTCTCGCGGAGTCAATCGCCGGCGACACCGTTCTCGGCCATGCCGGCGCGCACTGCCGGGCGATGGAGAGTCTCGCGGGCATGCAGATCGGTCTGCCGGCGCAGGCCTCGCGCTGCGTCGGCGAGGAACTCGAGCGTATCGCGATGCACCTCTCGGGCCTGTCGGGCGTCGCGAACGACGTCGGCTATGCGCTCGTTTCCTCGAGCTACGGGCGCCTGCGCACGCTGGCAATCAACGCGCTGGCGGAGTGGTCCGGCTCGCGTTTCGGCCGCGGTTTCTACGTGTACGGCGGCGTGCGGCACACGCTCAACGACAATATCCGCGAGCGCATCCGGCGCAATCTCGAAACGATCCGGCACGACATCCAGGTCATCAACGGCGAGCTGTTCTCCTCGACGGGAATCCTGCTGCGCTACAATGAAGTGGGCGTCGTCGGACGGGACGATGCGCGGCGATTGGGACTGACCGGTCCCGCCGGCCGCTCGGCGGGAGTAGAGCTGGACACGCGCGTGCATTTCCCCTACGGCGCGTACCGGTATTTCCCGGTCTCGCTGATCACGCTGAAGACCGGCGACATCGCCTCGCGCGCGCGCATCCGCACGCTGGAGATCGAGGACTCGATCCGCCTTGTCCTCGACCTGCTCGGGAATTTCCCCGATGGACCCGTGAGGCAGGCGATGGATCCCCCCGCTCCGCTGTCGGGGGTGATCACGCTCGTCGAGGGCTGGCGCGGCGAGATCGCGCATGCAGCCTTCACGGACGAGCGGGGAGACGCACGGCAGTACCGCATCCTCGATCCCTCCTGCATCAACTGGACCGCCATGCCGGTGGCGCTGCAGGGGACCGCGATATCCGATTTCCCGCTCTGCAACAAGAGCTTCGATCTCTCCTATGCAGGACACGACCTC
>CAZWNO010000022.1:0-252 GCA_964635845.1 uncultured Chromatiales bacterium | reverse complement strand
TAGCAGCAACTCAGAAAGCCGCGCATGATCAACAGCATCAGACTCAGAATACTTCAGCGTGGGGCTGTCATTCCCGATCCGCGCGTCGCGACAATTCCCCGGCGTTTCCGGGCACTCCCGCGCATCAGCGACGCTGTCTGCGCGGAAGGCTGCACGGCGTGCGTGGAGTCCTGTCCGACGGCCGCGATACAGCTCGATCCCGTGCGCATCGATCTCGGGCGCTGCGTATTCTGCGGCGTCTGCGAAGAGGTC
>CAZWNO010000021.1:21201-44714 GCA_964635845.1 uncultured Chromatiales bacterium | reverse complement strand
TATCCCGTTTCTGTGCACACGGAGCATGGGAAACGGACTGCTCGACGGAAATAAATCGAGATGGGCGACTGAGATGACGTCGGCGGTGGATTCCACTACAGATTCCTTTTACGCAGGGAATGAGACTGCGGACAAGATTTCTCCCGGCACCGTGAGGAAGCCGGGACGGAGGGCACGATCAGGCGAAGGAATATCGTTCCGGAGTACTGACTCGGGAACGTGCAATAATAGGGAAAAGGATTACAACATCCAATATGTGGAATCTTTCACGAACTCCCGCCGCCTGCGCCATCCCCCGCCGCCTGCGCCTTCCCCCGCACCACCTGCGCCATCCCCCGCCGCCTGCGCCATCCCCCGCCGCCCCGCGTCACCGGCACGGCGTCGGGGTTGCTCAGCGCGCTGAAGCGACCCGGGGGAGCAGGCGCTGCAGCATGCCGCCGGGCCCCTGCACACGCAGGAGCAGCAGGGCGGAAGGAAGCGCCTCGCCGACGGGAATCGCGAGTTCGCTGCGGCCCGCCGGCAGCCGATCCCGGTCGAAGCGCTGGAGAACGCGTCCAAGCACGTCGCACACTTCCACCGTCACGCTCCCGCTCTGCCGAAGATCGAGAATCAGCTGCAGCCGCGACGCTGCAGTGAGCGGCACGGGATACATACCGGAGATGGCAAATTCCGGGGCTGCGCGCACGACTGCCGGTGCGGACAAGGTCGAGTGAACGCTTCGCAACAATCCATGCGACAGGGTGCCGGCGAGAAGCTTCCCGGTGTGCGCGTTCCCGAGCGGAATGAACTGGAGGCAGTTGACGTCCGTGAAGGGGGGAGCGGAAAATGGCTGCCAGCCACTGCCGATCGCCGGACGCGGCAGGAACCGCAGACTGTCCTCATCCATCAGATAGAAATCGCCATCGTCATTGAAGGTGAGAAGACGCGGTGCGCGGAATCCGGCGGATACGGTCGTCCACGTTGCGCCGTCGTCGCTGCTCGCGTACAGCGCATTTGCCGTGGCCGCGTATATCGTCGATCCCCAGCCTGCAATTTCGACGAGCCATCTGGTGAGGCCCTCGACCAGCACCGGATTCCAGGTGGAGCCCCAATCCGTGCTGCGAAAAAGACCGAGATCCGTGGCGGCGAGATGAACGGGATTCGTTCCGTTGAAATTGAAAAAGAGCTTCGCCGTTCCGATGTTGCCGCTCGCTGGCTGAATGCTTCCGCGCTGCTCCCAGCCGTTCACGTGGTCGGAGTAATAAAAGACCCTCCCGTCGGACGACACGGCAAGGAACTCCGCCGCTCCGGCGAGGGAGAGAAAGGGCCCTCCGCCGAGGGAGTCGATTCTCTTCGTCCACGTGGCGCCGCCGTCGGAAGTGTACAGTATTTCCCCCTCGCTTGTGAGCACTTCCGCAAAGTCCCTGTTCAGGGTGTGAATCTCCTGTACCGCAAACCATGGGTACCCCGTTGTCGCGTACTGCCAGCTCTCGCCCGAATCAGTGGACCGGTACAGCCCGCTGAAACCGCTGCCGACAAGGATCACGCCATCTTCCATCGTGCCGATGGACGTGATGCTCTGGAGAAACAGGCCTGTGTCGCTGAATGCGAAGGCGGCGCCGTCGTCGCTGCGCAGGACACGTCCCTCGGCGGAGATGAGCACGATTCCATCGCTGCGCGTGAAGACGCTGATGACATCCGAGTATCCCTGGAATATTCCGCGGTCCCAGCTCAGTCCGGAGTCCGTGGAAATGCGGGGACCGGTGTACGTCTCCGCGACGAGGGCGGGACCGCCCGGCAGCTGCGTCATCTGCACGGAATACACGTTCGTCGCATCGAGGCCTGTTACCGCTTCCCATGTGTCGCCGCGATTCGTGGAACGGAAGGTGGCGTTGTTCACGCCGATGAAGAGCAGGTTGCCGTCAACGACGCTGACTGAGTACACCGCGATGTTGGGCAAACCCGCGGCGATCGATTCCCATGTCAGTCCTCTGTCGGAAGAGCGGAACGGTCCGACCTGGTTCCCTCCCGCGTACCATGTGCCCGCGGCATCGATCGCGACCTTGAAATCGCGGTTGCCGCCCGGATCCGGATAGGTCCGCGTCCAGCTCCCGCCTTTATCCGTGGATACTGCAATCGATCCGCGAAGACCGAGGAGCACGGTGCCGTCGGAGGACGAGGCAGCGTACTGCGCGAATTCCCCGATTCCACACTCCGCCCAGCTGTCGCCATGATCGGAACTCCGGTGAACACCGTTGTATCCGAGAGCGAAAAGCATCTCATCGGCTGTCCCGTGCAGAAGCGCGGTGTTGCGCGTCCATTCGGACTCGAAAATATTCTGCCATGTGCGTCCGCCATCCGCGGAACGATAGAATGCTCCGCCCGCCGGCGCCGCGACGATGTCCCCTCCCACTGCGGCAAATGATTCGATCGGGCCGCCTGTCGGTCCCGGCAGCCGCTCCCAGTCCGCCCACTGCGCGCGCATGGTCGGCGACAGCATACAAAAGATGAAGCAGATCGCTAAGGAAAATCGCATGATAACTCCGATCGATTGGGTATGACAGGGGACAGCTGAAAATATAACGCAATTGGCGGCGCGAAGTTACACTGCGATCGTGCCCTCCGGCAATTAAGATAGCTTGACTCCCAATTTACACCGGATTCCCCCGATGAAATGAAAACGGGCTCCTTTCGGAGCCCGTCATCATGAATTCAATCTGTGAAATCTGTGTAATCAGTGGTTACTCTTCAGGGGACCATGCGCCGATTACACTTCACCCATGAACGGATACTCCCAGGCTTTCGGCGGGGCGAAAGTCTCCTTGATGGTGCGCACGGACATCCACCGCAGGAGGTTCATGGCGCTGCCGGCCTTGTCGTTCGTTCCCGAGGCGCGTCCCCCTCCGAAGGGCTGCTGACCGACCACGGCGGCCGTGGGCTTGTCGTTGACATAGAAATTGCCGGCTGCGTTGCGCAGGCGGTCCGACATCCTGATCAGCGCGTGGCGATCCTGCGCCCAGATGGCGCCGGTCAGCGCGTACATCGATGTCGTGTCGCAGAGGTCCAGCGCTTCGTCGAATTTCGCGTCCTCGTAAACAAATATCGTCAGCACCGGTCCGAATATCTCCTCTTCCATCGTCTTGAACCGCGGATTGGTCGTGACGATCGTAGTCGGCTCGATGAAGTATCCCTTCGAGGCATCGCTGTTTCCGCCGGTGATGATTTCGGCATCGGCGGATTTCTTCGCGTAATCGATGTAGTTGGTGATGCTTGTGAAGGCGGCCTTGTCGATGACGGCGCTCATGAAATTCGTGAAGTCGAGTGCATCGCCCACCCTGATCTTCGCGACCTCGGCGACGTACTTCGCCTTGAAAGCGGGCCAGATGGATTGCGGGATGTACATCCGCGAAGCGGCGGAACATTTCTGTCCCTGGTACTCGAAAGCTCCGCGGATTGCCGCGACGACAAGCGCATCGACATCGGCGCTGCTGTGCGCGAAGATGAAATCCTTGCCCCCGGTCTCGCCCACGATCCGCGGGTATGCGTGGTACCGGGAAATATTCTCGCCCACGGTTTTCCACATGTTCTGGAATACCGCGGTGGAGCCGGTGAAATGGATTCCCGCGAGATGCTCGCTGGCCATCACCGGATCGCCGACTTTCGCCCCGGAGCCCGGGATGAAATTGACAACACCGTTCGGCAGTCCCGCTTCCTCGAGCAGTTTCATGAGGAAGTAGGCGGAATACACGGCGCTCGATGCCGGCTTCCACAGCGACACGCCGCCGACGACAGCGGGCGCCGTCGGAAGGTTGCCCGCGATGGAGGTGAAGTTGAACGGCGTCACCGCGAAGATGAAACCTTCGAGGGGACGGTACTCCACGCGGTTCCACATCCCCGCGGGAGAATAAGGCTGATCCTTCATCAGCTCCGTCATGTAGTGCGCGTTGAAGCGCCAGAAGTCTATCAGCTCGCAGGCGGAGTCGATCTCGGCCTGGTAAGCGGTCTTCGACTGCCCGAGCATGGTCGCGGCGTTGATCGTCGCGCGCCAGGGACCCGCAAGCAGATCCGCGGCCTTGAGGAAAATCGCGGCACGCTGTTCCCACGGCATGACCGACCACGACTTCTGCGCTTCGAGCGCGGCGGCGATGGCCATCTTCACTTCCTTCCCGGAAGCGCGATGGTACACGCCAAGCCTGTGGGCGTGATCGTGCGGAATGCGCATCTCCGCGGTATCACCGGTGCGGATTTCCTTTCCGCCGATGATGAGAGGGATGTCGATCTCCTTCGCCATGAGTTCGGCGAGTTTCGCTTTGAGTTCGGACTTTTCCGGACTTCCCGGCGCGTAGGACTTGATCGGTTCGTTGATCGGCGCCGGTACCTTGAAATAAGCGTTGGACATGGAACTCCTCCTGGGAATCGGTTATCGGGATGTTGTCTCGATGACTGTATTCGGCCCTGTTGACATATCATTTCCCCCCGGCAGTGCGACCAGCGTACCGCAACTCCAAATGTACGAAGCCTGCGACTGACTTAAAAATCGGACCGCATCCCACGAAACCGCGGATAATGATATCAGATGGCAAATGGCAAATGGCAGATGGCAGATGGCAAATGGCAAATGGCATGATCGATCCTTCTGGTTATCTTGCTATCTGCCATCTGTCATCTGTCATTAGTCATTTATCGTGATATCCCCATGCGATTGATCCTGACCCAGCCCCAGCTCAAGGCGTTCGACAACGCGCATTCCCTCGACACAATCCGCCGACTGCTCGAAGGTGTGCAGGGAGGTTTGGATCGCGAGGATATCGTCGTGCTGCCCGAGCACGCGTTCTTCGTGCAGGCGCAGCAGGAGTATCTCGCGATCACGCAGCAGCTCGCACGCGACTGCGGCTGTCACCTGGTTGGCGGCTCGTTTCATGAAATCGGCGAGGGGATGAAGCGAAATACCGGGGCGGTACTGACGCCGGAAGGGGACGTCGTCGGGTGGTTCGACAAGCTGCGGCCTTACGCCGACGAACGCCGCCGTGTGGACGCGGGCAGCCGGCTGGGTGAATTCCGGATCGGGGAACTCAACGTCCTCGTCCTCATCTGCGCGGATTTCTGGTTCAGCGACCTGTTCTACAAGGCGCACGTGCTGCCCGACTTTGTGCTCGTGCCCGCGCTGTCCGTGACGCGAAAATCAACCCCGGACTATTCGCGCGCGCTGTGGAAGCATCTGGCGGTCAGCCGCGCCTACGAGTTTGGAGTCTTCGTCGGTATCAGCGATTGGGGCTTCCCTTCCGAACTCCCGAAGCACATCACCAGCGGCGTCGGCGGCTTTGCCGACACCACGGGTAACGAGCACAGCGCATTCTACCGCGCAACCGGCGATGCCGCCCTGCAGGTCATCGAACCCGATCTCGATGCGCTGGCGCAATTCCGCCGCGATCGCCAGGATCGCGGATTCTACTGGAAGGCGTGACTGGCTCATCGGCTACGGCGTTCATCCCGTCACCTGACATACTCTGAGCATTCCGGAACATGGTCGTCATGATACTGTGCCCGAGGTCGAGCGAATTGTCGGGACCGCGAGGAATGCCGAGACGTTTCCGAACGTCGATCGGACACGATGCGCGGGCTGAACCTCTAGCGCAGGATGACCGAACTGATACCCCGCTCCGTCCTTCCGCCGATCACAGCCGTCACTACCAGCGTGTACACACTGGCTGGCAGGTTGAATCGACGCAAATCGACTCCCAGGGATGCGGACGGAGAGGGAATCCCGGTATCGCTCATCAGGAGGGTCTGTCGTCCGAGCAGGTCGGTCAAGGTGATGGAGTAGGAGAATGGAAGTTCCGAAGCTGTGGAGAGAAGCAGAGTAAGTGTTCCGACTGTCGAGACGGGATTGGGATAGATCGAATGAAGTTGAAAATTCCGTGCGGTACCGGGGCCGGATACGCCGAGTAGGATGGCCGTACCGTCGATGCGCGTGGTGTCGGGAGAGGCCGGTGCATCCGATGTCATGATCAGATCCGCCCTTTTCATGCCGACGGAGGTAGGGAGGAAGCGCAGCGTGACGGGAGCGAGTCCATCACCCGGAATGCGCAGGGGCAGCGCGGCTTCGACGGCGAACTGATCCGCATCGGCACCGGAGACCTGGAGTCCCGTCACCAGCAGTTCCACCGCGGAAGTATTCCGGATATTTATCTCCGTTTCCTGGCTTCGCGTGGTCATGACGGAGTCGAAATGCGCGGCGAGGGGAATGGTGATCAGCGATGGCACGGCGCCGATGCCCGACAGCCGCGCCTCTTTCGGCAGTTCCTCGGCATTGCTGAAGACCCGGATGACGGCCTCGTTCGGACCCGTACCGACCGGCGAGAAGCGCAGTTTGAGCCCATGGGATCCGCCTTCCGGTACGAGCAGCGGAAACGGGGGATTGTCGCCGAGAGCGAAGCGGTCCCCATCCGTTCCGCCGATTTCAATTTTCGGAATCACCAGCAATCCCGTGCCTGTGTTCTGAATGAGTCCCTCGACCGCCTCCTCGTTCACCGAGCCGACTTTAGTGACGCGGAACTGATGGACGCTCTTCAGACGCAGGCCCGGATTCGTACCGAGACCGTGAAGGGGAATGACCACCGGATCCTGCGGCGCGTCGCTGCTGATGCGCAGCTCGGAAATGCGGTCCCCCGTGCCGCCGGGAGTGAATGAGAGCACGATATCGACATCGTCACCGGGCTGCAATGTCGCCGGGAGCGTGAAAGTCGGGGAGACGGCGAAATCCTGCGGATGCGTCGTGCTGGGATTGCTCGCGCGACGCACGTTGCTTATGGTCAGCGGACGCGCGCCGTGATTCGCCACGCGTATCGTGTCCTTGAGCGTATGCCCGACTTTCGTGATCCCGAAATCGACAGAGTCGGGAAACACGAGACTTGGCGCCCATGCCACGCGCTGCGCATAGATATCGGCCTGGCCGTCGAGGATCCGGCCGTCGTACCAGCAGATGAGCGCGTTCCCCGTTCCACTTTCGACGATCTGCGGTGCCAGCTGGTTATTATCATGCTTGACCAGCAGGACTCCGCCATGACCGTTCCACTCCGGATAATTCGTCTGCCCCTGCGGGGAGATACGGTTCATGTACAGATCGTAGTCGAAGCTGTTCCGTTTGTCCTGCCAGACCGCGAATCCGCCACCGTGGCCGTCGGCGATCATCGTTACCCGCTCCTGCGTATTCGCGGAATTACACAGGGCGTTTCCAAAGTCGCCGACGACGCTGCCGTCCGCGCGGATGCGCCGCATGTAGACGTCGCCCTCGCCGGCACCGCTGCGGTAATCGGTCCACGCAGCGAGAGCGCCCTGCTGACCGTCACCGGTGAGGAACATCCCGCTCTGCGCATTGTCCGATTGTGAGACCTGGTAATCCTCGGGGTAATATCGCTCGCCGTGTTCATTGATGATCTGCAGATACAGCGCCGATGTCGACGCACCGAATCGGTAATCCTGCCAGAAAAAAGCGACGGACTGCCGGCCGTATGGTATGACTTTGGGAGCGACCTGGCGGTTGGGTTCGACGCAGATGGGAAGATCCTCGCTCCAGTCCCTCATACCGTCGGCGGTCAGATGCTGCGCGAAAATGTCGTCCTCCGTGCGGCGGTCCATCCACGCGATATAGGCGCCGCCACGCTGATCCGCCGCCAGTTGGGGATAGCTCTGATCGTTCGCTGCCGTGGAGACCGCCACGCCATCGACAGTCCACAGCACCGATCCGTCCGGAGCGAAACGCTGTGCGTAGATATCGAAATCTCCGCCGCGTCTGTCATGCCATGCAACGATCACGCCACCGCTGCCGTCGGCGGTCAGCTCCGCCCATTCCTGGCGACCGGCTGCGGAACAGACAGCGACGCCGGCCGAGGACCATGTCACCGCTCCGTTTCCGCCGATGCGCTGGATGAAGATATCGCCGTCATTTCCCGCCCGGTTCCACCAGCAGATGTATGCTCCCCCTGCATTGTCACCGATGATCCCCGCAAGGCGCTGGCCGGCAGCCGCGGGCGCGATTTCCACGCCGTCATTCCTCCATGGCAGCGATCCGTCGGGAAGCACGCGTGCGGTGAATATCGCGGGATCGGCACCTCCGCGCATGTCCTCCCAGGCGATGATGGCGCCCTCGGCTCCATCGCCGACCATGCGGGGATTCCGCTGCCAGCCCTCGGCCGTGCAGACGGGGACCCCCGTGCTGTCCCATAACAGGATCTGCGCGGAAACCGGTCCGGTGAGGAACGAAATCGTGAGGAACACGAAGCCGATTGACGGGAAGCGCTCGTGCATGATAGACCTTCCACTGCGATGGAACAGGTCCTGAGGAGATGCGTCAGGACAGAATCAAACGGATTAATGAGGATATAAGGTATCCTAAATAGCCCGTTTTGTCAAGAGATGGAAATGCCCGGCTCGCTGGTGAGGTGTGATCAAAAGGAAAGATCCCGGTCAGAGGAGGGGAACCGGGATCTTTCGAAAAGGAAGGGAGGCGAGGGACTTTTTGAGAGGTGCCGTTACTTGAGCCTTTTTCTCAGGAAGGGTATTGAGTCTATCCATCATTGTGAAGAAGGGGTCCGTTCGTCTCGCACTTCCTAGTTTATTAACGCTTTATGTTACGAAATAGTTACCGTCCGCGCATGGGAATCAAGGTCAAAATTTCATCCATGCACAGCGTTGGGGATGAATTCCGTATGCGTGGGAAACCGCGTTTATTTTATGGAAAATGGATTTTCGCGTGGATTGGCAGGAATCCACGCTGCGAGACTGTGGTGGATGCTCGGGTACCACGGGCATAATCGCGTACGGGACCCGGACTTCCGCGGCTGTGCGGCGGCAGCTCGAGCGACGGGATACGCTACGATGGAAATTCGGTCGCGACCGGGAACTGAGATCTACGGTTCATTTATCCGCTTCGTTCACGAGCGCTTCGAGTTCCTTCTTTAATCGATCAATCTCCTCGCCATAGCGCGCCCAGTCGCCATTGCGCTGCGCGCTGATCGCATTGTTGAACGTGTTCATCGCCGCGCGAGACAGCTCGCGTACGCTCCTCTCGGCCGGCAGCTTCGCGATGGGGAGGCCCGTCTTTGTCGGAACACCGGCTGATTCCGTCGAGCTGCTGCCGCGGAAGACCTCGCGGAGACTCTCCTCGAGCGTCTGCTCCATCGCCAGACGATTGTGAAAGGCAACGATGACGCGTTTGAGTTCGGGCAGCTTCCCCGAAGTGGCCTGCAGGTACACGGGCTGCACGTACATGACCGACTCCTTGATCGGAATGACCAGCAGGTTGCCGCGGTAGACGCTCGAGCCCTGCTGATTCCAGAGGGAGAGCTGCTGCGAGATCACCGGATCCTGGTTGATGCGCGCCGAGACCTGCATGGGGCCGTACACCTGCTCCTTCTTCGGAAATTTATACACGAGCATCTTGCCGTAATTCTCCCCATCGCTGCGGGCGCACAGCCAGGCGATCATGTTGTCGCGTTTGTTGGGTGTGTAGGGAATCATCTGGATGAACTCTTCACGGGGTTCTCCGGGGAGCCGCATGATGGCGTAGTAGCTTTCCATGGTCACAACCTGCTCCTCCATCTTTTCGCTGGCGATGTTCCAGAGATCCTCCTTGTTATAAAAGACCTGTGGGTCCTCCATATGATACGTCGAATAGAGTTCGCTCTGCGCGTCGAAAAGATCCTGCGGATAGCGGATGTGCTCGCGGAGAAACTCCGGTAGCTGTGACTGATCGAGGAAAAGATCGGGAAAGATCCGGTCGTACACCCTGATCATCGGGTCCTGATCGGCATCGAACAGATAGAACTTCGTATCCCCGTTATAGGCGTCGATGACGATCTTGACGGAATTCCGGATGTAATTGTAGTTCTCCGCGGGCTTGGAATACGGGAAATTGCGGCTCGTCGTGTACGCGTCATAGATCCAGTAGAGCCGGCTGTTCGCGACCACGAGATACGGATCCTCGTCGAGCGTGAGGAACGGAGCGATCGCCTGCACGCGGTCGTGGATATTCCGGTAGTAAAGCACGCGGCTCTCCGGCGCGAGATACCCCGAGATCAACATGTTCAGGTCGCTGAAGTGCATGGAGAAAATCAGGCGTCGCAGCAGGGAGCCGATCGGCACACCGGAGTTCTCGCGGTACTTCGTCATCTGGTTGCTGTCACCCAGGGGGTAATCGAATTCCTCGATGTTGCCGTTGATGATCACAGGCGTATTCGTCTTCTCGCCGTAATAAATCTCCGGCCGGGTGACGGTGAGGCCGTGTTCAGTGATGGGAGGAATGTCCTTGACGAAAAACTCGGGCAGGCCTTCCTCGGTGACGACGTTCACGGGGCTCATGCCGAGTCCGTATCCATGCGTGTACACGAGGTTGGTATTCACCCAGGTCTGCGCGTTGGCCGGCAGCTTGTTCTGATCGAGTTCACGGGCGCTGAGCATCACCTGCCGGTAGCTGCCGTCGGAAAGACGGTAACGGTCGATATCCACATCAGGGAAGGTGTAGTACAGACGGATCACCTGCAGCTGGTCGAAGGTACTGGCGAGCGGACGATAGTCCCACAGCATGATGTTGCGCACGGTGGCGCTGTCGGCGGTGATGTCGTCGTACGTGAGCGTGTACTGCGGATCGATCGATTTCTCCTCGATCCTGTCGAGATCGTATGCGTAGCGCGTGAAGGATATGTTGTTTTCGATGAAGGGAAGTTCCTTGCTCTGCTCGTTCGGATTCACCACGAATTTCTGTATCAGCGCGGGATAGACCGAGCCGACGACGATTGCCAGGCCTATGAAGCCGACGGCGATCTTGGCCAGCAGCTTGAAATTGCGCACGAATAACGTATAGATGATGGCCGCCGCGGTCAGCAGCGAGACGACCGTCATGACCCAGGCGGCAGGCAGCTGGGCATTGACGTCGGCATACCCGGCGCCGAAGAAGCTGGCCGATCGGTTCGCGTTGAGGATGTCGAATCGTCCGAGCCAGTAATTGACGGCGAAGAGCAGCATGAGCACGGCGAGCAGGATAGCCAGATGCTTCCGCGCCGCGGCGGAGATGGAAATGCGTCCGACCGCGAAGCTCACGCCTTGACGCACGACGTACACGAGCAGGGTTCCGATGAGTACCAGCACCGTACTGCCTATCAGCCATGATTTGACTGCGTTGATGAAGGGGAGCTGGAACAGATAGAACGACATATCGTTTCCGAAAATCGGATCGGCGAGATTGAACGATTCGCTGCTGCCAAAGGCCAGCATCTCCATCCAGCTGCTGCTTATCACCCCCGCCATGATGAATGCGAGGAAGAGCGATGCGCCGTAGGCCAGCCAGCGGATGGCTTTCTGGAATCCCTCGACGAACTTCTGCAGCCGCGGATCGACCGACAGGTTGGATTCCGAGCGCAGTGCGATGCTCAGGTTGACGTTCATGAAGATCAGGAATATCACGAAGCCCGCGAACCAGAGTGTGTAGCGCGCGCTGTAGCTCTTCCAGAACACTTCGATATAACCGGTGCTGTCGAACCACCACATGTCCGTCACGAATGAGGAGAGCAGTCCGAGCAGGATCATCAAGGCGATGATGACGCCAAGGATGATGCCGAGCGTACGTCTGATTTTCATGTCTGTGCCCGTTGTTGGAGATGCATATCCTGAAATCTACTTTATCGGTCATGCAAAGGCAAAGACCTTCACTCGTCCTATGCGATTCCGCATGGGAGACACACGAAACCATTGTTTCTGATCCTGCGGCGGGCTAGAATGTAACCATGCATACGATACTCCGCCAGGTTGCGCTGCTCGTCGCGTCCATTGTTCTGTTCCCGTCCCTGGTACACGCGCAGGTGTATCCGAATTCCCCCGTATTTCGCGGGTACCAGTCGGAGAAGGATCGCCGGGATCCCGGCGACGGATTGCGCAGGCAGATCAACATCTTCCTGCTCGAACGCGACGCTGCGAATGGTGATCCGCTCGCCCAGCACGAGCTCGGTGTACGGCTCCTGACCGGCAACGGCGTGCCCGCGGACACGGTGAAATGCGCGTACTGGCTGCGGATGGCCGCGGCGCAGTCGCTCACGCCCGCGATGTACAATTACGCGCTGCTGCTCAACAATGGCTGGGGAGTGACGTGGGATCCGTTTGCAGCCTGCAGACTCTTTCGCGCAGCCGCCGATCGCGGGATGACGGAAGCCCAATACGTGACAGGTATTTTCTTCACGGACAACCTCGTGCTTCGACAGAATTGGGACAGCGCCTGGACATGGGTGGGGAAAGCGGCGCTGGCCGGGTATGAACCAGCGGTCCGCGCGAAACGCGAGATTCTCGGCCGCGGGCACATCCGCCTGTCGGCGGACTCGATCACCGTGGAGAATGCGGGGACCGGCCATCGGGATGATGCACGGGAAGAAGCGCGCGGAACAGGACAGGCGGCAGCGGCATGGACGCCGATATTGCTCGATTTCAAACGCGAGGCGCGACCCGGCGCGCTCCCCACGCAATTGCTCTTCGATGAACTGCTCGCCTCGCGCGTGTTCTCCTCGGTGGATTCGCTCGCCCTCGGCAGCCTGCTGGGAAGCAGCGCCGATTCGGCCGCATGGTCCGCATTTCAACGCATGGCGGCGTGGGGGAATCCCGAAGCCCTGGTTCTGCTGGGCCGTTTCCATGCCGAAGGCCGGCATGTCGCGCATGATCGAATGACGGAGGCGGCGCTCTACGTCACGGCCGTCTTTCTCGAGTCTCCGCGCGCTCCGGCACTGCTCGTCGACCTGCTGCGGAATCCGGATTTCTCCGCGCAGCTCCCCGCCCGCGCATGGGCCGGCGATCCGCAGGCGCAGTACGTCTGGGCCTGTCTCAAGGCGCTCGATATCGATCCGCGCCTCACGGATTCACAGGCGCTGGACCTGCTCAAACGTGCCGCGGCGCAGCGGCATCCGGGCGCCATGGTTCAACTGGGGATCTGTTTCTCCACGGGACGATGGGTGGAGTCAAGCATGAGCACAGCCGAGAATCTGTGGAAGCAGGCTGCCGCGCTTCATCAGGAGGAAGCACGTCTCCGCCTCGCCGCTGCATCAGTGCTCGGACACGGCGAGCCGATCGACCGCGCGACGGCGCTCGCCCTTATCGAAGCGGGAGCGCTGGAAGGATCACTCCTTGCACAGGTGGCGCTGGCCTCCTGCTACGAGCGGGGTATCGGACGTGCCGCGGATCCGGGAGAAGCGGCGCGGCGCTATCGCGACTGTGCCGTCCGTGGCAGCGAGACCGCATGGCGGTCGTTGCAGCGGATGTACGACGAACGGCGTCCTGCCGATCCGGCCTTCCGCGTGGAATGAATCCCCGGCCCCCGAAGCGTTTCGTCGCGCAGCCACTTCGGCAGGCTATCGACGATCAGCGCATGCGGGCGATCTCATTTCGGAACCAGTCATCCGTAATAGTGTTGTCGCCTGCTGCGTGCTCCAATGTTTTTGTCCATGTGATACACCGGCAGGACAGCCCTATCACTCTCGATCCTGATCATGGCCGCATTTTTTAATTCGCCGCTTTCGCGTATTATGCTCTCTCGCACAGCCACCGCCCTCACCCGTCACTATGGAAGGCATGTCGTATCAGGTTCTTCTCGTGGAAGACCGTACCGCCGATGCAGAGCTGATCCAGGAAGCGCTGCAGCAGAGCAGCGTCGCCTGTGAGGTCACACACGTCAGACGCCTCGCCGACGCACTGGAGCAGTCGGTCAACAGACGTTTCGACGTGGTGTTGCTGAACCTCTCCCTCTCCGACAGCAGGGGACTCGATACGTATGTCGCGATGCGCAGTCACGCGGCGTCGCTTCCGCTCATCCTGATCGCGGATTCCGCCAGTCAGGAAATCTCCATGGAAGCGATGAAAAAGGGCGCGCAGGACTACCTCCACATCGATGAGATCAGTCCCGCCATGCTCGGCAGATCCGTCCGCTATGCGATCGAAAGGAAGGGGCACGAACGCGAGCTTCGTCTGCAGAAGGAATTTTATGAGAACCTGCTCAGGGAAGCGAACGTCTGGGTCGAGGCGCTCGACCGCATGGGAAACGTCATTCTCTGGAACAAGGGTGCGGAAAAAATCTCGGGATACGGCGCCGAGACAGTCATGTCGAATCGCAGGCGCTGGGAGCTCTTGTACCCCGATCCGGTCCGGCGGCAGGAGATGATCGAGCGGTATGACATCCTTCTTCAGAACGAGCGCGGAATTCGCAATCTCGAATCCGAAATTCAGACCGCCTCGGGAAGGAACCGCGTTATATCATGGAACTCGAATCTCATTCGCGGAGAGGGAAATGAGATCATGGGATGCATGCTGGTGGGGAACGATATCACCGATCAGCTCGACAGCGACATCAACATCCTCGAGAGTGAACAGCGGTTCCGGGTGCTTTCGGAGTTGACGACCGATTACGTGTACTCCGCCACGATCGATACCCAGGGCAGGATGTCGACGCGATGGGTCGAGGGTGCCTTCGAGCGCATCACGGGCTATGCGCCGGGAGAATTCATCGATCGACCGGGTGCATGGACCGGGATCATCGTTGCCGCGGACCTTCCGTCGTCCGAGGCCGTCGCGCACATCCTCGAACAGGAATCGTTCGCTCTTGAATACAGGATACGCCGCCAGGATGGATCGTTCTGCTGGCTTCGCGACAGTATGCGGCCGATCCGGGACAGTCAAACCGGCAGAATCTCCGGCCTCCTCGGCGCGGTAAAGGATATATCGGCGGAGAAGGAAGCCCAGCAATCCGAATTCCAGGCCCGTCGCGCGCTCACCGCACTGATCGGATCCGCGCATGATTACGCTTTCCTGCTGTCTCCTGAAGGTATCATACTGGAGGCGGGACCGACCATCGCCGCTTTCCTGCGAAGCACTCCCGAGGCATTGAAGGGAATGTCCTTATTCGATCTCATTCCCGACGGCTATCCCGAAGCCCATCTCAAGCGGCTGCAAGAACTCTGTGCGACACGTGTCGGTTACGAGTACACCACTGAATTCCTGAAACACCATATCTTCGTTCGCGGCACGCCCGTGCTGGATGAGGCCGGCAATCCGACGATGCAGGTGGTCTTTGGCCGTGATGTGACAGAGGAACGCCAGGCTCAGGAAATTCTCAAGAGGGAAGAGGAAAAATTCCGTGGCATCATCGAGAATTCCACCGATGGCATCGTGCTCATGGACGGGCTTGGCCGACTCATCGAATGGAACCTGTCGATGGAATGCATCACGGGGATTCCTAGAGCTGAAGCGCTCTCCATGTCGTACTGGGACATGCAATTCCGTCTCACGCCCGAAGAGGATCGCGGCCGGGAGGGATTGCTGAGCGAGATGCAGCAATCCATTCTCGATTATCTGCAGTCGGGCGAGGCACCCTGGCTCAATCAGCTGACCCAACGCTGGGTACAGCGCCCGGATGGCGAGCGTCGCTTCATCGAGATGGTCAGCTTCATGGTCAGTTCTTCGTTCGGCATGCTCACCGGATCGGTGACGCGCGATATCACGGAGATGAAGCTCGCGGAGCACAACCTGGAGGAGAAGAACCGGCTGCTGCAGACGCTCATTCAGGCCATCCCCGATATGGTGTACTTCAAGGATGCAGAACTGCGTACGATCATCGTCAACCAGGCATACGCTGATTTCGCCGGTTTGCGTATCGACGAGCTGATCGGGAAACGGGAAGACGAATATATGCCGCCAGATCTCGCGCAGCAATGCCTGGAAGGCGATCGCGAAGTGATGACGAAGGGAATTACAGTGCGGAGGGAGGAGTCCATTTCGGTTCGCGCGGGCGGGACGCCTGTGTGGTTCGAAACGCTGAAAACTCCGCTTGTGGATGCGAACGGCCGCATCAGCGGATTGGTCGGTGTGAGCCGCGACATCACGCAGCGGAAGCTCGCCGCGCTGAGGCTCGAGGAACAGAACACGGAATTACGCGAACGGAACGAGGAACTCGACACGTTCACGCACAGCGTGGCGCACGATCTGAAGAATCCCCTCAGTCTCATTCTCGGATACGCCGACATGGTGCAGTACGAGGGCGGCTCCTTCACCGCGCAGGAACTGCACGACTACATGGGGAGCATCCTCTTCAACGGACGCAAGATGATCAGCATCATCAACTCCCTTCTGCTGCTGGCGAGTGTGCGCAAGGAGGACGTCGCGTTCGAGCGCATCGACATGCGGCAGATCGTCGGTGACGCGCTGCGCAGGCTCAACAAACTCATCACCGACAGCGAGACCACGATTACACTGCCCGAGGAGTGGCCGGCGCCCCGGGGATATGCGCCATGGATAGAAGAAATATGGGTCAATTATATCGGCAATGCGATCAAGCATGGCGGGAAAGGCCGCCACGTCGTCGTGACGGTAGAGGCACTGCCCGGCGGGATGCTGCGCTATGCCGTATCGGATGACGGGCCGGGCATACCGGCCGCCCGGCTGAACGAGCTATTCCTTCCGTTCACGAGGCTTTCACAGGCGAAGATCGAAGGACACGGCCTCGGTCTCTCCATCGTCAAGCGCATCGTCGAGAAGACCGGCGGGCAGGTCGATGTCGTATCGACGGAAGGAAAGGGAAGCACGTTCAGCTTCACGCTTCCGGCGGCCTGAAGCGCAGCAGACAGGTAAAATCCTGATCGAAATGCGAGAGCTGATGGTGTGAAAAGATCCGCAGGGAGATCGTATCCAATCCCATGAACACTGCGGGCATGGCGGCGAATTTCTGATGCGCCTTCGCGAAATGACTCCGGGCGCCGGCCAGGCGGCCGCTGCGTTTCAGGTGCAGGCCGGAAGCCAGCTGAATCAGTGCGCGGAAAAATATTTCGGCATCGTCTTCGCTGCCGTTACCCATGGCCATCCACGCAGCTTCCCACGCTTCGTGCGCATGCCAGTACCTGCCGGCATTGAACAATGCGATACCCGCGAGGTAGTGCTCTTTCTGCCGGCGGTCCAGCACGGGTTCGGCCAGCGTCTGAATCTCACCGATGTCGCGCTTGCGCGGCGGCATGCGTGCTACTGTTCCGGCGTGGCAGGGATGCTGCGCTGACGCCGTGCATCGACAAAGGACTTGATGGCGAGAATAACGAATCCCAGAGTGAGCAGCGCCATGATGCTCTGCATGATCACGGCGAGAGGACGCGCTGCTTCCTGTCCGCCAAGCATGTCGACAAGTGATGCGAGCCCGCGGGCCGATCCCGCGAAACCGATGACCGCCAGCGCGGCCACGACATGCATCATGTGTTTGCGGAGACGTTCCTTGCGGCCAAGCAGTCCCAGAACGAGGATGGGAATCCCGAAAAAGCTCGGGATCAGTGCGGTGATGCTCTCGGCACCCGAGGCCGCGTAGCCGATGAAACCGAGCAGGCTGAGAAAAGCGCCGAGGCCGATAGAAAGGGATACCATTATATGCTCCAATGTATGCTGTCAAGACGACATGATAGCACAACAGTGGTGAAGCCTTCCTGGGTTCCGCGGTCGCGCGATGCATCGCATCAGGTGTCTCGAGCGGACACGCGACAGCCGGGAATTACAGCAGCCCCTGATCGCGAAGCAATGCCTTGGTCAGAGCAAGGCGCTGCTGCAAGAATCCCGTGAGATTGCCGTCGTCCTTCGTCTCGACATTGAGCGCGTAGACGTGAACCGATCCGCTGCGCTCGATGAACCCGACCAGCCATCCGATCATCTTTCCGCTGCGCATGGCCGTGCCGGTTTTGCCATAGAGCGTATGCTCGGCGTCCTGTTCCAGCACCATGAGCTGCTTGACGGTTCTCTGCACCCCGACGGAGAACGGCAGGGTTTCAAGCCAGAGACGGCGCAGAAACGCCACCTGTTCCTCGGAGGAAATGCGGAGCTCGCCGTCAAGCCAGAAACGGTCGATCCCGCCGCCGATGTCGGCGTTGCCGTATGCCACCGAAGCCACGATTTCACTCATGCGCTTCTCACCGATGCGGCGTGCGAGTTCCTGGTAGAACCAGACGCAGGAACGCTGGAAGGCATCGCGCATGCACTGGTCCTGATTCCAGGATTCGATGCCATGTTTCGTCCCGTCCCATCGTATGGTGTCATCGAGTCCGCGCACTGCACCGTACTCGAGAGAGATCAGGGAATTCAGGATCTTGAATGTGGATGCAGGGGTGTACCGGCGCGCGCAGCGTTCGGGATCTATCCGCAGACAGCTGTCGCCCGAGATCTCGCAGACAAGGAATGAACCGGTGACACCGGCTTCGCGGAAATGGCGCTCGGGATCGTCGCCATTGGGAGAAAGGAGCTGTACGGCCAGAAGCAGTATGGGGAACACTGACATGACATCCTCATTCGTGTGAAGGCAAAACGGCGGAATAGACGCGCAGGGCGTTGCCGCCGAGGACTCCGGCGAGTTCACTGTCGGAGAAGCCCCGATCGGCCAGTGCCTGGATCAGAACGGGCAGTGTGCGCACCGTGTCCGCTCCCGGAATATAGGTCATCAGGTCGGCGGGCAGTCTGTCGCGCCGCATCCACCGCTCCATGGCGTCCATGTAATAATCCGCGTAATCGGGACCGAGTGCGAGCGACTCCGCGCCGGCGAGCGAAGCGATATGTACCGCGTGATCGGCGAGGCGGTCGGCAGTGGCCTTGCCGCGATCGGCATCGATGAACATGGCGAGGAAATTCAATCCGATCACGCCGTGGCGTCGCCCGATCTCACGGATCTGCTCGTCGGTCAGGTTGCGTTGATGCCCGCAGATCGACCGCGCGTTGCTGTGGGAAACTACCGGAGGCAGCGAGTAGTGATCGAGCGCATCCCAGAACGAGGGATCGGAGAGGTGTGCGAGGTCGAAGACCATGTGCAGGTTCTCGAGTTCCCGCACGACGGTTCGGCCGAATTTGCTGAGTCCGCCGGGCAGCGGTTCCCCGCAGCCATCGGCGGCGAGATTGCGCTCATTGTGCGTGAGGATCACGGCGCGTACGTCTGCCGCATGCAGCAGGCGCAGCGCTGCGGTGTCCTCGACGCCGCGGATCCCTTCCAGCGCGAGCATGAAATGAGCGCCGTCGCGCATGGCAGCTCTCGCAATGTCCCGTGCGTCCCGCACGAGGTGAAGATCGGCATGTGCTGCGATCTGCCTGCGCGTCGCATCGATGATGCCATGCATGATGCGCTGCTCCCACAGCTTGAGCGTGTCTATATCGAAGTCCCCCGCGACCGTCAGCACTTCCATGGTAACCATGCCCTCACGCATCGCCGGGAGATGCTCGAGGTACAGTGAATCCGTCGCGCCATCCTGCTCGCGACGATAGAGTTCTATGGCATAATCGGAATGCGCATCCACAACGGGATGCGTGGACATCAGGACTCGGATACGGTCGGAAACAGTATTCATGATGTATGATCCTCTGTACGAATGAGCAAGTGCAATTCGCCGCCCGCCGCGGTGACGCCTCCGAGATGATCCGCGAACGTCCCATCCAGGCACCGATAGCGCCGCATGCAGTCCGAGGTCAGGCATGAATGCACGGGGAGGACGGCGAGCAGATCTCCAGCGCGCAGGCAACGGCACTGCTCGGCCGGTACATGCACAATCCCGTGTTCCTGCGAAAGTCGTGCGACGAAGGCTCCGGGTACCGGCTGTCCCCAACGATCATCCTCGAACGGAGCCACCAGTCCGAACATCCGTCTCCCCGCCGCGTCCGTGGCATACTCACGCGACAGGTGGACGGCGCCGCCGTACAGCACCACTTCCTCACGCTCCTCGTGAATGGCGACGACGGGACACGCGAGCGCGACGGAGATGTCCTGAACGGTGCATACTCCCAACTGCAGCTGCATCAGGTCGTGGAACACGAAATTTCCAGGGCGAATCTCGTCGATGCCCGCGAACGCCTCCGCGAGCGTGCAGCCCGGAGTGTCGCCCACGGAGATTTCAAGTTGCGGATGATTCCCGCGCAGCACGGTAGCGGCCTCGAGCATGTGGATTCGTGACAGCGCGAATCGCCGCCGTATTTCCTCCGGCGCGGCGGCGTCATAGGTGTCGCCGCCGTGCGTGAGCAAACCCCTCAGGCGGAAGTTCCGAACTGAACCGACCGCATCTGCCACCGCGAGCAGACGGGTGTGGTCGCTGTGGAGAATGCCCGTTCTGCCGTATCCGGTGTCGACTTTCAGCCAGACATCCACGGGCTGATGCAAGGCGGAACCCAATATTCGCGCGGTATCCGCCGATTCCAGCACGATACCCAGCGAGACGCGTGCCGCCAGGGCGTCGATATCGCTCGTCTCGCGCAGGTTGACCGGGAAGGCGATCGTGATGTCTGTCCATCCGTCATCCGCGAAATACCGCGCCATGCCCACGGAGGAGACGGTGATGGCTGAAACGGCTTCGTCCCGAAACCATGACCCGATCCGCCGTGATTGGTGGGTTTTGAAGTGGGGACGGAAACGCAGTGCATGCACGTCCGCCCGGCTGCGCATGCGCGCGATATTGCGGCGGCATACGCGTTCGTCGATCAGCAGCGTCGGTATACGGATATCCTTCAGGGACATGTCAGAGGGAGTGAATTTTTCTATATTGCTGACAGTGCACAGCGGCGGTGGTCAGAATCATGAATATACTCGAGTTCATACTGGGAGATACGCAGGCCTCTGTCCTGCTTTCCGCGCTGCTGCTGATCGTATTGGCATTTGCGGCGGGACATCTGCTCAAGCTGGCTCTTCGGTTGTTCAGCGACAAGATAACGAAAAAAACCCGCTCCGCTCTTGATGACCTGCTCGTCAATACGGTCGCCAGGCATATCACCGTCCTTGTCACCCTTTTCGTTTCATACTGGGCCGTGCGGTGGACCGCGGGCATCATCGGCGAGCCCGATCCTTTTCCTCGGCACAGCCTGACCGTCCTCGTCGAGATTCTCTACTCGGTCACGGTCATCTACACATTTCACTTCATCACGCGGCTGATCGATGCAGCGGTACGATGGTACCTGCACGACGTCGCGACGAGAACGCAGACCCAACTCGACGACGAACTCGCACCCCTGGTCAACCGCGTACTCAAGGTGCTGGTCTATCTCGTCGGTTTCATCATCGTTCTCGATCATTTCCACCAGGACATCAGCACGCTTGTCGTCTCACTCGGCGTCGGATCACTCGCCCTCGCCCTTGCGGCACAGGAGACGCTCGCGAACATGATCGCCGGTTTCGTGCTCATGATCGACCGGCCGTTCCGCGTCAGCGACCGTATCCGTCTGCCCGACGGCACGATCGGAGTCGTCCGGGACGTGGGCATACGCTCGACGAAAGTCATCGATGACGCCCAGGTGATGATCATCACGCCCAACGCCGAGATCGTGAAGAGCCAGATCAAGAATTTCTCCTATCCCAACGATATCGTGCGTTTCGAAGTCCCGTTCAATGTGGCCTACGGAACCGATCTGGAAACGATGCGCCGCATCGTCCTCGAACGCATCGGCAGGGAAGCGGACATCGTCGAACCGGAGACTTCCGAGGTGCGGATCACCGAAATGGGCGATTCATCCCTGCACGCCAAGCTGATGTGCAAGATCCGGAATCCCAATTTCATTCCCCGCCGCACGAGCGACCTGATGCTCATCATCTACAACACGCTGAATGAACACCGGATCGAGATTCCGTTTCCGCAGCATGTCGTGCATCTTTCCCCGGAGTCCCGGGAAGCGATGGACCAGCGTCCGCGCGGCAACGGCTGAGTCGGAGACGGTATGACGAATCCCTACGAAATCACGCGCCGGGAAATCATATACGAAGGACGGGTGTTTACGATCATCCGGGACGAAGTGCGGCATCGAAGCGGCTACGCTTCAGTGCGGGAAGTGGTCGAACATCATGGCGGAGCCGTGATCGCGGCCGTGCATGACAACGGCGACGTTCTGCTGATCCGCCAGTTCCGCTATCCGGTGGAGCAAGAGATTCTTGAACTCCCCGCCGGAAAACTTGGAGATGGCGAGGATCCGCTGCATTGCGCGCAGCGTGAACTCCGCGAGGAAACCGGATCCAGCGCCGAGCGCTGGGAAAAGCTGACAGCCATGCTGTCCACTCCGGGATTCTGCAGCGAAGTGCTACATATTTTTCTCGCGCAAGGACTGCACAACGGTGTGCAGGAGCTGGAAGAGGGCGAGGAAAGTATCTCGGTGCTTCGTGTCCCTCTGAGCGATGCGCTCTCGATGTGCGCGGATGGCCGTATTCGGGACGGAAAAACCATCGCAGGTCTGGCTCTCGCAGCATTGCGCGTCGGAGCACTGAACCTGGGCGACGATCGATAGTGATTCCATTACAACAATACAGGACGCAATTTCCGTGAAGACAATCTCCGCCCTCCTGCTGCTCGCGCTGTGTTGCGCATCTTCTGCTCCGGCACAGGTCGGGGCTGTTAAGGGCCTCCCGTCAGGGAAGGTGTACACATATACGCTCAGGAACATCGACGGGGAGGATGTCCGTCTGTCCGACTATGCAGGCAAGGTGCTGCTGCTCGTGAACACTGCCTCGAAATGCGGATATACGCCGCAGTACGCCCCGCTCGAGGAACTGTATCAGCGGTACAAGGAGCAGGGACTGCGCGTCCTCGCGTTTCCAGCAAACAACTTCGGAGCGCAGGAACCGGGCAGCAACGCAGAGATCAAGGAATTCTGCAGCACGACCTACGGCGTCACGTTCGACCTGTTTGAGAAGATCAGTGTCAGGGGCGAGGACATACACCCTCTCTACCGCTATCTGACCACCGAGACCGGTGTTCCGGGAGACATCCGCTGGAATTTCACCAAGTTCCTCGTCGACCGTAAAGGGAATGTCGTCGCGCGCTTCGAGACGAAGGTCGATCCGCTGAGCGAGGATGTCATCGCCGAGATTGAAAGGCAGTTGAATTCTGGTACGGATTAGCTGGGAATTCCGCCCGGCAAGACGGCCTGTCGCGTTCCCGGGCGGGTGTGCCGTTGCGCGGCGAGTTCGATCCGGCGGAGCTTCCGGCTCCGTCTTTGATCGCAGGAGCGATTTTCTTAGCTTTTGAGTGCGAGATCCATCTGCATCTCTGCTTCACGTCACAGACATCTCCCGCATGCAATACATTGTGACAGTACTTTTCGGGATCATCGTGGGCATACTGATCACGGTGCCTCTCGGTCCCACATCGATCTATGTCGCACAGCGGACGCTGAACGGCGAGACGCGGAAGGGATTGCTGGTCGCAGCGGGAGCCGTGATGGTGGATATATTTTACTGCCTGATCATCACGCTGGGACTTATCGCGCTCGTGCATCCCTATATGCAGAACGCCGTCGTGCAGATCGTCTTCTCCGTGTTCCTGATCGGTTACGGCGTGAAAATGCTGTTGTTCGAGAAATCGAAGATCCGACAGCAGGCCGAAGGAAACGGAGAGGAACACCTGGAGCGGAGACTGTCCGCGACGAAAACAACCATCTCCAACAAATCGCATTACGGCGGCATACTGATCGGCATCTCCATGACGCTGGCCAATCCGACGCTGTTTTTTTCCTGGGTCGCCGTCCTGAGC
>CAZWNO010000021.1:0-21191 GCA_964635845.1 uncultured Chromatiales bacterium | reverse complement strand
GGCCTGCTGATCGATGACACGATCCACAAGTTGATCTTTTCGTTCTCCGTGGGCGTGGGCAGCATGGTCTGGTTTCTCTCGCTGGCGCTTTTCGTGCGCAGCCGACGGCATGTCATTTCCGACGGTTTCATCAAACTGGCATCATCGGTTACTGCCCTTGTGATCATTGGATTTGGTGTGTATTTTACCATCACGATCTTTCAGAATCTTAACGGGGCCACCTGACAGGTCGAGGCAGCCGTTCACTTCCGAACCCGAACGCGAGCATCGCGGTATCCGGCACGCCAGCCGGAGTGTCAAATACATAGATTCCGGACTCCCCACTCCGGGATACATTTCCGCCATCGATGAACAATCTGTACACCATCCTGTTGATGGCAGGTCTGGCCGTTCTGGCCGTCGACCTTGCCGCACAACCGCAGAACGTGCGAATCGATCAGCCCGGCAGCGCCGCGGAAGAAGTCACGATCGCCATCAATCCGCTGAATCCCGACAACATCATTGCGGGTGCGAATCTCAAATACCATTTCTCTTCCTTCGATGGCGGGAGGACCTGGACGCAAGGCGAACTCCCTGACGGCACCTGGGGCGATCCTTCCGTGCTGTTCGATAAGACCGGACGCGCATACATCGCAAACCTCGTCTACGGCTGGGACGCCATCATCGTGCGGCACAGCGATGACGGCGGCCTGACCTGGTCGGAAGCAGTGAAGCTGCGCGGACCGAGTTCGGACAGCGCCAAGTCCGGCAGCCTTTTCCGGTCGAGCCTGCAGGACAAAGAATACCTTGCAACAGATCTTTCCGACGGCCCGCATGGCGGCAATATCTACGCGGCCTGGTCGGATTTCACGAAATACGGCAGCCAGGATCCGCGCGACAGCAGCGTCATCGTTTTCGCGCGTTCCACGGACAGAGGTACAAGTTTCGAACCGTTCGTCCGCATCAGTGACAAGGCAGGCGACGCAATCGACAGCGACGAGACCATGGAAGGGGCAGTGCCTGCCGTGGGTCCCGAAGGTCAAGTCTATATAGTCTGGGCCGGTCCTGACGGATTGTATTTCGACAGATCGCTCGACGGCGGAGTGACTTTCGGCCGTGACAAGGTGATTTCGGATATGCCGGGTGGATGGAACATCAGCATCTCCGGCATTACGCGCTCGAACGGGCTTCCGGTAACGGTGACGGATATTTCTACCTCACCTTATCGCGGCACCGTGTATGCCAACTGGGTGGACCAGCGCCATGGCGACCCCGATGTGTTCATCGCCAAATCCACGGACCAGGGTGAGACATGGTCCGCGCCCATCCGTGTCAACGACGACGTGATCGGGAACGGACGCGACCAGTTTTTCACCTGGGCGGCGGTCGATCCGAAAACAGGGGACCTGTGGGTCATATTTCACGACCGCAGGCGCTATGCCACCGACTCGACGGATGTCTACCTCGCGCGTTCGACCGACGGCGGAGAGTCATTCACCAACGAGCGTCTGAGCGACGTCGCATTCTATCCGAGCCCGATGGTGTTCTTCGGCGACTACAACGGCATCGCCGCATATAATGGACGCGTGCGTCCGATTTGGGTTGAACTCGACCAGGGCGAGCTGAGCATTCACACGGCGATGATTGATTTGACGACGGAGGCCGTGTCGGGGCTGTCGCCCCGGGCGGAGCACTTCCGGATACAGACATTCCCCAATCCCGTGCCTTTCACTTCCGGCACGAAGATGGCGCTTCAGGTGAATTCCGCGTCCGCGGGCGATGCTGAGATCGCGTTGTTCGATCTGATGGGCAGGCAGACGGGAATCGCTGCCGTGCAGCGCATCACCGGTGGCATGCAGACACTGTCCTTTGATGTGCGCGGATGCGGGCCGGGAGTCTATATCTGCCGCGCAGTACTGCAGGGAGCTGACGGGAAAACGGAAGTCGCGTCCAGCATCGTGACCATCCTGCCCTGATGCAACGCAAAAGTCCGGATGCCGATGCCGCGAAGGCATCGATGTCGGTCCTGCCTGCGTCGACACGGCGCCTGGCCGTCCGCATTGTTTCATTCATTGTTTCTGATCCTGTGAGGTGCCCATGTCCGAGATTACGAATATGACGAAAGCCGAACTCGTCGAAGAAGTCCGCCGCTTGCGCAGGCAACACGAGGAATCCGCCGAATCGAGCGATGGAAACGGCAGGTTCGACGAGGATGCGCTGTTCGCGCTTGCGGAGGGAGCGGACGGTGACGAGATCTATCTCGTCACGGAGACCGGCCGCTTCGTCTTCGTCAACGACACCGCGCTTCGGAATCTCGGTTATGCAGAACAGGAAATTCTTGGCATGTCCCTGCCGAGGATCGATCCGAAAAACAGCCGTGCCGCATGGCTCGGCAGGGTTTCGCGCCTGAAGCAGAGCATCGAGCCTGATGTTTTCGAGACGGAACACATCGCGAAGGACGGCAGCCAGCAGGCGAAAGAGATCACCGCGCTGTATGTCACGTACAAATCGCGCACGTACATTCTGTGCATCGGGAAGATGATCGACCGCGTGGAGGGAAAACGCAGCCCGACCTCCTCGGTACGCACACGCGAGCAGGTGCTGCTGCAGTCCACGTCCGACGGCGTGCTCGTGGTGGATACCAGGGGCACAATCACCGAAAGCAATGCCGTTGCCGATCGCCTGCTCGGCGTATCGAAAAGCGAGATCATCGGACGCTCCTGCGTCGATTCACGCTGGCGCCTTGTCGACAGCGATGGATCACCGCTCAGTATTTCGAATCATCCACTGATGATCGTCCTGGTCGAGGAGCAGCCGCTGTTCAATCGCCGCATCAACATGCTGGCGCAGGACGGTTCACGCCGGATGATGATGATCAACGCCGCCCCGGTCTATGATGAAGCCGGTTCCCTTGCAGGCGCGATCGGATGCATCCGGAATTACGAGGACAGCGTGGAGCGGAAGGAACAGGCACGCCGCGATTCGAGCCTCCATGCCATGTACCGGGAGGTCGTGCAGTCGGTGGTGAACGCGGGCTCGGTCGACGATCTTGAACGGAATGTCTGCGATGCGCTTGTCCGCCATGGCGACTATCCCCTCGTCTGGCGAGGTATCACCAAGCCCACCGACCAGCGCATCCACCCGACCGCCAGCGCGGGAAGCGCGACCGACTACCTGATGAAGATCAAGGTCCGCTATGACGAGAGCGAGTATGGGAATGGTCCAATCGGCCGTGCGATGAAAACACGCCAGATCGTCGCGGTGGCGGACCTGTCCACGGATCCGACGTACGAGCCCTGGCTGCGCCAGGCCGAGCGCATGGGACTTCATTCACTCGCGGCCTTCCCCCTGGAATTCTCCGGCGAGGAACTGGGGATCCTGATCTGTTATTCGAAGGATAAAAATCATTTCGTCGGCACGGAGTTCGAGCGCCTGAAGGAAATCGCGCAGATGTTCGCTTTCGGTATCGACATCAGGCGCCGGATGGACGCCGAGAAATCCCTGCGCACCGAGTTCGCCGCTCAGCAGATGATGCTGGATACCTACAACAGCACGCTCCCCGTGGCAGTCGCGCGCTTCGGGATCCGGGAGCCGTTCCACTGCGACTTCGCCAACGAGCAATTTTCGACATTGATGGACGAGCCGTATCGCAGCACGGGAGTGGAAGGTTCCTACGTCACCGATTTCATGTATGCCGCATATCACCGCGACCTGTACCAGCGTCTCGCGCAGGCGGCATCAGGCCGTGAATCCGTCGGCTGCGAGGATGAGGTATTCACGGACTGGCAAGGCAACGAGATGCACTGGAGCTGGCGCATCGTTCCGGTTACCGGAGAAACCGATGAGCAGCTCCTGTATATTGGATTTCGCAGGGACACCCATGCGCCGATCGCGGACGAAGGCAAGGCGGTCATGGAATCCCGGCAGGACGGCGGCGGCGCCTCGGCTGCCGGCGGCGAGCCGGCCATGCTGCGTCTGTCCGTGCCGCGCTTCGGGCCGCGTCTGAAAGCCGAGTCCCGTGTCGCGCGCCTGCTTGAGGAGGGCACCGTCCTCCAGGCCAACAATGCCGCCCGCGTCCTGTTTTCCATCGAGGGCGGGGGCGCTGATCGCGCAGCGTCAGACGTCTTCAGTCCGGAAATGGCGGCGGCGTTATCCGGCATTCTCATGCTGAAGGGGAACGGCGAGACCGTGCATTTCACTCCCCCCGGGAGTGGCCGGCAGGTGAATTGCCAGGTGTTTTCGATGCAGGCAGAGGAATACCAGCAGCTGCTGCTGGTCTGCGAATAAGCGGGGAGCCAGGCGGAAATGATCGAGAGCGTTTTCGACGACGGGACCATCGCCATGCGGCCGACGGTGATTGAGGTTGATCTCGACGCCCTCCGCGACAACGTCGCCGGCGTCCGGGCGCGCGTCGGTACGGCGCGCATCATGGCTTCGGTCAAGGCAAACGCCTACGGCCACGGCCTCGTGCGCACAGCGCGCGCGCTGCTGGATTTCGGGGCGGATGAACTCGGTGTCGCGTTCCTCGAAGAGGGCATCACACTGCGCCGTGCGGGCATTACTGCTCCGATACTGGTGCTCGGCGGAATCATAGGCAATCAAATCGCGCATTTTATCGAGTACGATCTGCAGATCACGGCGTCGAGCGTTTTCAAACTCAGGCAGATCGACGACACTGCCGCGTCCATGGGGAAACGCGCCCAGGTGCAGTTGAAGATCGATACGGGGATGGGACGCATCGGCATCCGCCACGAAAACGCGTCGCAGCTGTTTTCGGCTTTCCAGGAAGCGCGACACTGTGATCTCCGCGGCGTCTTTTCGCATTTCGCATCCTCGCACGATCCCGACACGCGTTTCACGAAACTCCAGCTCGACCGCTTTCTCGAGGCCCTGGAGTTTTTTCCACGTCACGGGCTCGATACACCGCTGAGACATATCGCCAATTCCGCCGCGGTGCTGCAGCACCCGGAAGCGATACTCGATATGGTGCGGCCCGGTATCATGCTCTATGGCGTCTATCCCGGACCCGAGGTCGCGAGGACGGTGTCCATTCGTCCCGTGCTCTCGATGAAAACGCGCGTCGTGTATTTCAAAGTCGTCCTCGCCGGTTCCTCGATCGGATACGACCATACCTGGACGGCGCAGCAGAACACGCGTATCGTCACGCTGCCGGTCGGCTACGGTGACGGTTATGCCCGCAGTTTGTCGAACCGTGGCCAGGTCCTGATCAATGGCCGGCGTTACCCCATCGTCGGACGCATTTCGATGGATCAGTGCATGGTGGATATCGGACAGGACTCGGCATACTCCGGGGACGAAGTCATCCTGATCGGCGGCGATGGCGAGGATCACATCTCCGTGGAGGAACTGGCCGGGTACTGCGGCACCATTCCCTACGAGATTCTGACCATGTTGAACACGCGAGTCCCCCGAATCTACACGGGCCGGCACCTGTGAATGTACTAGTTGTGAACAGCGGCGAATAACGTTATTATTGGTCACCCCGCAACGGATGTATCACTCCGGTGATGCTTCGAAATACTCGCGCGGGGGTGAATATCGGGATGCAGAAATACAGGAACGTCGATGGATACTGTCCGCGTACTGCTTCTGGAAGATCATGAAGGGGAAGCCCGCCTCAATCAGCGGCTATTGGAGCGCTCATACACGACTGAATTTCGATTCGAGAGCAGCCGCACGCTGCAGGAAGCGCTTCCCATTCTCGAGCGAAGTACATTCGACATCGCGCTTCTGGATCTCAACCTGCCGGATTCCAGGGGAATCGACACTTTCCTCGCCCTGCAGACTGCTGCGCCGGAGCTGCCGATCGTGATCGTCTCCGCGGTGGCCGACGATCGGATCGCCCAGACAGCTATCCGGCACGGTGCGCAGGATTACCTGGTCAAGGGGAATATCACGAGCGAAACGCTGACCCGCGTCGTTCGATACGCCATCGCAAGGAAAGAGGCTGGCGGCATCGCAGGCCGGATCGTCTTGAAACCCGACACCATGTCTCTCCCGCTCTGCGCCTCGTTCGTGCTCGACGAGCAGGGAAATGTCATCCTCGCCGCCGCGCAGCTTGCGACGCTTTTCCATCAGTCCGATCCCATCACGCTGCTGAACAAACCGCTGCACTCCTTCATCGATTCGAAGGACGAGCCGCTTTTCACCGATGCACTTCGTCGCGTGCTGCGCGCTGCAGTTGGTGAGACGCTGATCGTGCACGCCCGCTCGCTCGAACAGCCTGCTCCGCGGCTGCAGCTCACACTCGCCTGTACGGACCTCGGTCAAAACCGTCAGCAGGTGCAGGGTACGGCTGTACCTGTGCCGGATGGGCAGGATGACCACAACGAGGGAGCCCTCCTGGAAATGCGGTACCGCACGCTCGTGGAGAACATCCAGGATGGAGTGTTCGTCGTCTTCGATGAGAAAATTATTTTCGCCAATCGTGCCCTGGCCGAAATGCTGGGGTACGAGCTGGACGAGCTGCGGGGAACGGATTTCGTCAATCTGATCGCTCCCGAAGATCAGCACACCATGTTCGAGAAATACCGCCGCCGCGTCAGCGGAGAGGAGGTGGAAGCGCAGTACGAATGCATGGCCATGCATCGCAATGGATCGCGTGTGCGGACGCAGTTCAGTGTCGGACGCATCCCCGTCCAGGACGGATTCGGCGCGATGGGAACAGTGAAGAATCTGACCGAACAGTACCGCGCCTCGTATCTGATGCGGCTGCAGCACCGCCTCGCCATTGATCTCGCGCATGCGCATCACCGTGAGGAAATTTACGAACACGTGCTGCAGGTGGTGCTGAGAATCGACAGTATCGACCTCGCCACGATCTATGTTCTGAATCCTGACACGGGACAATTCCAGCAAGCCGCGTGGCGTGGACTGTGCGGTCCCTTCCCCGTCGAGACATCACAGACGGCCTTCGAACAGGCGCATACCCGTCTGATCAATGAAGCTGCCGCCATGTATCTCGATGCGTCGTCGCTCGCCCAGGATCGATTCGGCGCCATGCTCTCGCCGGAAGGCATTCGCTCCTTCGGATTGATCCCGGTTTCTCACGGGGGCGCGAGAATCGCCGCGCTCGACGTCGCCTCCCTGACCGCGGAGCGTTTTGATGAAACGATTCAGCGCGCGCTGGAATCCATCGCATCCTTCCTCGGCGGAGTGCTCGCGCGCGTCATCGCGGAAGATGCGCAGAAAGAAAGCGAAATGCTCTACCGGGCTGTCGTTGAGAAGAGTCACGACGCCATTTTCATCTATCGCGATGAACAGCTGGTCTTTGCGAACGAAAAAACCCTGGCGCTCACCGGCTACAGCAAGGAGGAGCTGGCAACCCTGAATCCATGGACCCTTGTGCATCCTGATGATCGTGCAAGACTTCAGTCCATCGCCTCACAGCGGATCTCGGGCAGCACGGTCCCGGCAGTCTACGAGGGCAGGATTCTGACAAGGGACGGCACGATACGGACCGGGGAATTCGCCGCGACGCTCCTACGGTACGAAGGCGAATCTGCCGCGCTGGTGACCGTTCGGGATGTGACCTCGCGCAAGTCGCAGGAGGAGGACCTCAAACGCAGCGATGTCCTGATCCGCGCCGCGGGATTCGCGGCGGCGCGTTTCCTGCGTACCGATGACTGGCGCGACTGCATCATGGAAGTGCTTGAGCGGTTCGGAACAGCCGCGAATGTGTGCCGGGTGGTGATTTTCGAGAATATCCCCGACGAGCGCGGCGATCGCATCATGCGGCAGCGTGCGGTGTGGGTGCGGCCGGAGATGCGCGACAGCATGATCGACCGTGTTCCAGACGGATTTTCCTACGAGGACGAACCTTTCCGGCGCTGGGCGGAGGAAATGTCCGCCGGGAATCCGATCTCCGGAATCATCGACAATCTCCCGACCGAGGAGCAGGTGTTCCTCGCAAGACAGAATGTGCGTTCACTCGCGATGCTGCCGGTCTTCTGCGGCGATCAGTGGTGGGGGACGGTCCGTTTCGATGAATGCCGGCTGCGACGCACCTGGCTCCGCTCCGAAATCGAGGCGATGGCAGTGAGCGCGGAAACCCTGGGCGCCGCTATCCGCCGCAAGCATGTCGAGGAGCAGCTGATCGCTTCACGCGAACATGCCGTGCAGGCCGATGCGATCAAGAAGGCGTTCATCGCAAACATATCGCATGAAGTGCGGACGCCGGTGAACATCATTCTCGGCTACCTGGCGTTGATCGCGGAGCTGACGGCGCACGATGTGGACGAAGAGCTCCATGAATTCGTGCGTGCGATCAACGATGCGAGCATGCGCCTGATACGCACCGTCGACTCCGTTCTGAATATATCCCGGTTTCAGTCGCGCGATATCGCGATAAACAGCATGGCCCTGCGTCTTGATAAACTGCTCCTGGATTGCTGCGAGAAATTCCGCCGCCCCGCAGAAGAGAAAGGACTGGCGTTCTCCTACGAGAATGCCTGCGGCAGCTGCGAGATCATGGGCGATAGATATTTCCTGACCGAGGCATTCGAACATCTGCTCGACAATGCCGTGAAATTCACCTCGAGCGGAAGTGTTTCTCTCCGCCTCTCCACCGGCAGTGAACAACAGGCCATCGTCTCTGTCATCGATACCGGCATAGGAATATCCGAGGCCTTTCTCGAAAAGGTATTCGATCCCTACCTCCAGGAAGACATGGGGTACAATCGTATGTACGAGGGCGTCGGTCTGGGGCTGACTCTCGTGAAACTCTTTCTCGAAGCCCACGGTGCGGCAATAGACGTCAGCAGCAGAAAGGGCGACGGCACGCGTATCGACGTGACCTTCCCGCCGCACGAACACGGAATACTCAGCCGGGACGCCCACGGTCGATTCTGAGCCGGTAATATCGTATGTTATTACAATTTTGTCTTCGCATAACGAATCTGTCAATGGAGCGGATCCATGTCTGACATGAAGAAAAGCATTCTCGTGGTAGAGGACGACGAACAGAGTCAAAAGTACATGCGCATCCTCCTGTCACGCGAATTCGAAGTATTCATCGCGGCCGGCGGTACACAGGCGTGGGAAATCCTTGAATCCGGGAATATCGCGTTAATCCTCATGGATCTGTCGCTCCGCGACGGAGAAGACGGACTGAAGATCACTCGCCGGATTCGCGAAAGCGGTTCGAGACGCGATGTTCCGATCATCGCGCTCACCGCGCATGCATTTCCGGAAGACAGAAAGCGAAGCCTTGAAGCCGGATGCAACGATTACGTTTCCAAGCCCTTCCAGTGGGTGCATTTGAAGAGCGTCATTGACAAGTACCTCTGATCACGATTGCATTTACCATTCCCGAAGAAGGCAGGTGCGGCGATATTCCCCGATCCTTCCCTTCCTCCTGCTCCCATGCTGTATCGTACCGGCCATGGCCTCCGTCGATGTACACCTGGATCCGACCGTCATTTTCCTCAGTGACGCAAATAGCGCGGGTTCATTTACCGTCACATCAAGCGAGAAGCAGGACGTCGTCGTTTCCCTGCGTGTGATTTTCGGTCACCCGGGCAGCCGCGGCGACAGCGCGCGCCTGGACGCGGCGCCCGCAGATGACAGACGGTCATGTGCGCCGTACATCAAGCTGAAAGAGGAGCGCTTTCACCTCGGTTCCGGTCAGCGCCATACGGTCATGTTCGACGCAGCGATGCCCGCATCCGCTTCGCAGGGGGAATATTGGGCGCAGATCGTCGTGACATGGTCAGTACAGGATGCCGCCTCCCCCGCGAATCCCACCGGCCTCCCGTCCAAGACCGTCAGCCTCGTATACAGGAAAGGCAATCCCCTCGCCGACATCAAGCTCGTCAATGCGGGCGCTGAACGGGTGGAGAAAACCGTGCGGTTCCACGTCGACGTCGCGCTCCTCGGCGACGCCGCGTATCGCGGCAATGTGCAAGTGGTGATCACGAATGCGAAACGGAAAACTATTCTCACCACCAGCAGCATGGTCGATATCTACGGCAACCAACGGCTGACCTTCGACATCAATGGGACCAGCATGCCGCCCGGTCTCTACAAGGCGGTCGTTCGCTTCGACACGGAACGTACTGATCTCGGCAACGAGGTGATTCCGGTGCTTCCGAAACGCTACACCATCGACTTCAGCATGCCCTGAAGCTGCGCGATCACTTCATCAACCACGGATGCGTCATAATGAGCGTGAACAAGCTGCCGAATACGATCGTCGTCATCGAGGATATCGGATCGATCATCAAGCTGTTGACGATAATTCTCCGCAAGGCAGGTTTCGACGTAGCAACGTTCGATACGGGTGAAGCCGCCTGTGAATGGATGCGGGAAAATGAGCCCGCCCTGATACTGTGCGACATCATGCTCCCCGGTATGCATGGAGAAGAAGTCCTCTCGTTCATCCGCGCCCTTCCCCACGGAAAGCAGCTGCATATCCTCGCAGTCACCGCACTCGCGAATCCCGGCGATCGCGAACGTCTTCTCAGGCACGGCTTCACCGATCACATCGCCAAACCCATCAATCCCGGCACGTTCATCTCCCAGATCCAGGAACATATCGGCCGCTGACTGGCAGCAAAATCCGGATCCCCGCCTGCTGCGCACCTCGATCAGAACATCCTGATCCACAATGTGGCGTTCTCTGGATATTCCGGTGTCGCGATCACCGTGCTGATGCAGAAACGCCGCAGAGCCTCCTCGATCGAAACAGTTCCGAGTGCGGAATCGCGCTTCCCTGTGAACGGGAAGTGATCCGGGCCGCGCTGGCATTTCCCGTTTATGTTGACACGGCCGACATACCTCGAGGCGGTAGTGATAACCCGCGTCAACTGTTCGGGCGACGCACCGAAAACACTGCACTGCTGTCCGTAGCGCGAGTATTTCAGGTAGGAGAGCGCCTCGTCCTCCTCACGAAATGTCAGCATGGGGATGATCGGCCCGAATTGCTCCTCCTCGAAGATGCGCATGTCACCCGTCACACCCGTTAAGAGCGCAGGCCGCATCAGCGTATGGACGCGTTCGCCGCCGCCGGTGTTGTGGATCGTCGCTCCGAGGCGTATGGCGTCGCCGAGCAATTCCTCAAGCCATTCGGTATGCTCGAGGCTGCTGATAGGAGTGCAGCGGACATCCTCCCACGGCATGCCGGGTTCGATGTGATTGAGCTCTTCCGTCATGCGGGCGATCAGCACCGCTGCCACATCCTCGTGCACGAGGATGATCTTGATCGCGGCGCAGCGCTGGCCATTGAATGCAAGTGCACCCTTGACACATTCCGTCACCGTGATATCCATGGGTGCGTCCGGAAAAATGATCGCGGCGTTTTTCGCCTCGAGCCCGAGCACGTTGTGCAACCGGTGCGGATGCGGGTGACGCGCGATCAGGGCATCAGCCACGGCGCTGCTCCCGATGAACGCGAAGACATCGATGAGACCTGAGTCCATCATCGGACCCAGCAGCCTCTCGCCGTCCCCGAACAGCACAGCGACCGTACCTTCGGGGAAGTGCGCAGCGAAATGCAGCAGGAGGTGAGCGTAGAGGAGTCCACCGCTCGGAGGCGCTTTGATGATGACAGTGTTTCCCATGAGCAGCGCAGGGATGGCGTTGGTCAGCGTTTCGTAGAAAGGATAATTGTATGGCCCGACGCAGAGCACGGTGCCGATGGGAAGCAGATCCACACGGCCGATCACCTGCTGCAGAGACGTGTCGCGTCGTTCTCTTCTGTCGAGCGCGAGTGCGGTCTCGATGGTTTCGAGCGTGTATTCAAGCGTGCGGTCGAATTCGTTGAGCGCCTCGGCATACACCTTCCCGACTTCCCACATGATATGCAGCGCGATGAGACCGCGTAACGGACGCAGCGCTTCGACAAAAGCGCGCACGCGAATGGCGCGCTCCTCGAGTGAGAGTGAAGGCCAGAGCCCGTCGCCGGAGTCGAAAGCCTGCAGCGCCGCGTCCAGCGCCAGCAGTGCTTCGTTCTCTCCAAGGTCCGGATGTGTCCCGATCTTCGGATAATAGACGGAATCACCATCCCGGAGCGGGATGGGTGAGAAGACCGGCCGTTGCGAACCGTGCCAATCCCGGAGGCTGGAACAGAGATACTGCCGCAGTTCCACGGAAGGTGGCCTGCTGTCCGGGGGAATGTCAGCGAAGGAGGGGATAGTGGCGTACAGGTCCATGCGTTGAACGTGTTGTTTAATATGACGACAATCGCGATGCGGATCATCGCAATCCTTAACATACGGAATTCAGCACTCAGGCTCACTCCATGCCGGTTCGCGTACTTTTCCTATATTGACCGCAATGGAATCCTGGTCATTCTCTCCCATCGGGCTGAGCTGCGTGCGGCTGTTCGAGGTACAGCGACTGATCCTTTCATCAACATTCCGAGTTTCCCATGGCAAGACTGATCAATCCGTTTCACGAGGATACGTTCCCGCCTTTCAACGGCTTCCCGAAAGACACCCTGCGCTTCCTCCGGGAGCTGAAGAAGAATAACACGCGCGAGTGGTTCGCACAGAATAAGGAGCGTTACGAGAAAAACGTGAAAGAGCCGATGCTCACGCTGCTTGCGGGAATCGCAACGCGGATGCGGGTCTTCGATCCCGAGATCGTGCTCGAGCCAAAGAAAGCCATGTACAGGATCCACCGTGATGTGCGGTTCAGCGATGACAAATCGCCGTACAAGCTGTGGGTCGCCGCAGCATTCACCTACCGGGGATTCGATCGGAAGAACGACGCCGCGTTCTATTTCCACATCAGCCCGGAAGAGTTCGGCATCGGCGGCGGACTCTATGCACCGCAGGGGGACCGACTGAAAAACATCCGTAGGGCCATTGATGCCGATGCCGCTCCGCTGCGCGCCATACTGAACGGCAAATCATTCAAGCGGTACTTCGGCGAACTGGTGGGTGAAGAATTGGCGAGAGTCCCTCAAGGCTACGACAAGGAGCATCCGGCAATTGATCTCCTGAAGAAGAAGCAGTTCCTGAGCTGGAAGACTCTTTCTCTCGAATCAATCACCGAGGCACGGGTGCTGGATGATCTCGTGAAGCACTTTACCGCCATGGCGCCGTTCGTACGCTGGCTGGTGGATCACTCCTGACGGCCGCCCTGGCGGGAGGTCAGCACGTAGAGAGGTATTTCCGTCGGACAGCCGAGGCGGTATGGGAACCAATGCCCCGCACCGGCTGATACATACAGCTTCGAGCCGTTATTCTCGTACAGGCCCCACATGTACTTCTGAGGATTGGTTGCATAGAGAAGGCTGCGGCCGTTGAAGCCGATCTGCCCGCCGTGCGTATGCCCGGACAATGTCAATGCGATGCCTGCACGCGCGGCCGCGTCGAATCCGTTGGGGCGGTGACACATCAGGATGCTGAACGCGTCGAGCGGCGCATCGCGCATCGCCCGGTCAACTCGATGTTCGAAGAATCCATCCGGGATGCCGAAATTCGAACGGGGATCGTCCAACCCTGCAATGTACAGCGGCGTGCCGTCGATAGTCACAGTGCTGCCGGCGTCAAGAAGAAGAGGGATTGGGCTTTTTTCATACGCGCGGACGATTGCCCTGATGCCGCGAAAGTACTCGTGATTCCCGATCGAGGCGAAAAAGCCGTAGCGGCTGGGGATAGCCGAGGCGAGGCGCAAAGCATCGAGATAGTTGTCGGCATCATCCGAGAAGTCGCCGGTGATCAGCACGATGTCCGGCTTCTGCGCAGTGGATAGTTCGACCATGCGTTCGACCTCGCCGAAGCCAATGACCAAACCGATGTGGACATCCGTGATATGAAGGATGCGCAGTCCCTCGAGTCCCGCGGGCAGATTCGGGTAACGGAGCGGGACGACGGGCATGCGGGGTTCGCTGAACGCGGTCGTCAGACCGGTCCCGCCGGCTGCGATCGCCAGCGCGGGAAACACCGCGGCCGAGGTCGTCAGCAGCTTGCGTCGCCCGGGATCGGGCAGGTCATTGTAACCACGCCGCTCGTTCCTTTTGCGCAGCAACAGGGAGACAAGGCGGTCAACGGCGTGAAACACGGCCGACAGCGGCAGCGACAGCATCAGGGCGAGCCCCAGCACGAGCATCGCCAACGTAATCGTCGCGCCGATGTTGATGAGTAGATCGAGTTCGAGCGTTACGCCGAGCGCCCAGAGCGACAGCCCGACGATGCCGGCGACGGGCATCCCGTAGGATAGCCGCCGCACATTCCTGTACTGCCACCAATCGCGATGCAGTTTTTTCAGCAGAAAAATCTCGAGCAAGCTCAGAAGCGCAATCGCAAACATGCTGAAAATGATCGGGAAATACACTTTCATGGGAACTGCCCTGTAAATATCACAGTATGATCGGAATCTGCGGCATCGAAAACAATGAAACAATGCATGCCCTGCCGAGCCCTCCATGCTTGATCAAAGAGGGTTTTTTGTCCGTTGTTCTTGATTGAGACATCGCTGTTTGCTACCATTGTATTCAGCCGACTTGTTCACACTCATAGCCAAACGAGTAACTTCATGAATCGATTCGTTCTCACCTCCGCCCTGTTTCTTCTGGCTGTGCTGCTCTGTGGTGAATTCGCCTCCGCACAGAAACCGTATGTGTATGCTGCGTTGACGGACGAGGGAAATATTGCCATCGTCGATCCTGGGAGCAGCCGTTTGATGCAGCGCATCCAGGTCGGCCGGGATCCGCTTGATGTGGTGTTGAACGCCGACAAGACGCGGCTCTACGTAAGCAACACCGGAGATATCACGGTGTCGATCGTTGATCTGGCGGAAGGAGTCGTAGCCCAGGTGCTGCGTCTGCCAGTCAATCGTCGCGGAATCAACGCGGGTGTCATGATCAGGAACTGGGAGGGGACGCGTATCTATGTCGCCGAGCGCTCGGACGATCCCACGCGTGATCTGCGCGTTTACGTCATCGACACGCAGAAGGAGAATATCATCGGACAGTTCGATGCCGGCAAGAACATCAGCGCCATGGCCGTGTCGAACGACGGCGTCAGGCTGTTCGTCGTCAACAAGGGTGAGGGAATCCGGGTTTACAACACGGCGGACTATCAGCCGGCCGGCAGTGTCAAACTGCTTCCCGGCCACGAGGCGAGCGTATGGGGTATCGCCTGCAGTCCGACTGCCTCGCAAGGCTATGTGAGCTACGGATCGGCGAACAAGATCCAGGTCATCAACACTGCGAACAGCCAGCAGACCGGCATCATCGAAGTTCCGAAGTATCACACCGGGATCCAGAAGCGCGTCGTGTTCAGCCCCGACGGGAAATACGCCTTCGTGATCAATCACAAGGATACGTTCAAGGAGATCGACGGGATCAACGTGATCGACGCTTCGAAAAACGAAATTCCCAAAATTTTCAATTCCGGCGTCGTGCTCAACGGCATCGCGATAAATCACAACAATTCGATCGTGTATGTCGCATCGAATGATCTGAAATGGTATAATCTCCTCACGCTCGAGCATATCCGTTCGATCTCCCTGCGCACGACCATCGGCGGAATCGTCGTCGTCGAAAGATAGAGTTCTCACGCATGCGGTTCGAGATCGGGACGATCCCAGATGTCCCATTCAGCCGTGGATGATTGCATTCTGCAGAGGAGAAGGCACCCAACGCAATCCGGGTGCCTTCTTTCTATGTGCATCAGCCGCCGAGTGGACAGAGCACAGCTGTCCGCCATGGAACTTATCAGGATCTTTTGCCGGTTCTACTTGCATCCCAAGTTATCGAGGGTCTGAAAGTGAAGCTGTACGTTTCCAACAAGCGCGAAACACCCCGGATGTTTGAAAACGACATCATGGAGTTCTTCTCGCGAGTGCACTGGACGGTGCCGCCGGTGATTTTCACCCCCATCGTATCGTTGTTTCTCGTACTGTCCTTCAGTCACTATACGCTGTCGCTGACGGCGGTTGCGATGCTCGCTCTGGCGGGATTGGCATTCTGGACCTTTGCCGAATATGCACTGCATCGGTTCATTTTCCATTATCATCCGAAAAGCGGATGGGGGCAACGCATTCACTGGATGTTTCACGGAGTGCATCATGACTATCCCAGCGATCCGCTGAGACTGGTCATGGTGCCGTCGGTGAGCATCCCGCTCGCCGCGCTTTTCTATCTTTTCTTCATCCTGATGATGGGGCATGCGTCGGCGGCACCTTTCGCAGCGGGCTTCCTGACCGGCTACCTCTTCTATGACATGACCCATTACGCCGTTCATCATTTTCCGATCAAGGGCCGCGTGTTCGGGACTATGCGCGAATGGCATATGCGTCATCACTTCCAGGATCCGGAAAACGGGTTCGGCGTCAGTTCGCCACTCTGGGATCTGGTGTTCAGAACCGAGTTGAAGAGGGAAAAAGCCAGGGTCGCGGAGCAGTCCGGGCAGGAGAGAGTCTGACCACGGACTGCGGTACGTGGGAGTGTGTGAAAAAGTCCGCTGTGAAGCGGACTTTTTGTTGAGAGCAGGCAGCTGCGGGAGCTGCATTTATCATCCGCATCCCGGATCAGGGAAGGGCGTACACACCGGTACGTTCGACATCGAAGGCGGGGCTGTTGGTGAACCGTCCGCCGAAACGATAGCGCCGAGAGTAATAACCGTCATTGATGTGGTTGAATGTTACGCCGATGGAGGTCGAGGAGTGGGCGAAGACGCCGTTTCCGAGGTAGATACCGACGTGACCGATGCGCTTGGCACGGCGGCTGGTTCCAGTGAAGAAAATCAGATCACCGAACTGGAGGCTGTCGATATCGATGATCGGGTTGAATTGCGCGGCCTGAACGCGGGAACTTCCGGTAAAATCGCGTCCGAGGGCAGCAGTCATGACCTGTGAAGTAAAACCGGAACAGTCGACGCCAGCTTTCGAGCGCCCTCCGTAGCGGTAACGCGTGCCGAGCCACTCGTTGATCACCTGCATCAGCTGCAGACGCATGAAGGGATTCGTGAACGGGGACCGCACGTCATAGTTCGATTTGATGGGGAGAAGGGCGCTGCCGCCGTAGAACGCGTCTTCCAACCGGACCATCTCCGCTTCGAGAATATCAGCGTACCTTGGCAGGTACTCGCGAAGCGCAGAAAGTGCACGTTCCTTGCGCGCCAGTTTTTTCCTCTCCGCCTTGGTGATTTTTGTTTCCTTGCTGCTGCCGGTGGAGGGTGATGCTCCGTACATCGTCGCGGGCAGGGAGACAATACCGAGGGTAAGTGAAAGCAGTAACAGGGCTTTCACGATTCGCTTCTTTTTCATAGAACTCCGCTTCCAGGTGAATATCGGAATGTCCCGGTGGATCCGGGAAAGCTAAAAGGTACGGCGTTTTGGTAATACCGGTCAAGACAATGCGTCGCGTGGCCAAATAGCCATTTCAGACAATAATCGTCCGATTATCGGTCATCCCTGGGCCCGGAATTCCCAACAGGAATGGCCAGGCCAGTAAACACGGGCAAGGGAAGCGTTAGCTGACCGGCGGCGGCGTGAGGATTCGCCGGACTTTTCATTCACCGTGGATCCCCGTACATTTATCCAATTCACCAGTGGAGCACCCATGATCAGCAAGGAACTGCGAATAACGAACGCATTTTTGGGAATTATCGTCGTTTTGATTCTTGGGGTGATGGCCTATCAGCTGAAGTCGGTTCTCCTTCCCTTCCTCTTCGCTCTGTTTCTTTCCTATATCTTCAAGCCGATGGTGTTTTTTCTCAAGCGAAAGCATGTCCCGTCGCCCCTTGCGCTGCTCCTTGTGTTCGTCATCATCTCCGGTCTGTTTTTCGGGCTGTTCACGATTGTCTACTCGAGCGTCGAATCCTTTGTCAGCGAGGCGCCGAAATATCAGGATAAGCTTGCCCTCTTGCTGCGCGAGAGCGCGCTTGTTCTCGATCAACTTGCCTCGCGTTTCGGCATCAAGCCCGATGCTGTAAATCTCAGTGATCTTATCGACGTATCGGCAATAACCTCGATCATCACTTCCAGTGCGGGATCTTTCATCGAAGGGATGGGAAACACGTTTCTCGTTCTCCTCCTCATGTTCTTCATACTTGCCGGCAGCGGCGACCTGATCGCGAAGGTACGGTATGCGATGGACGAGAAGAAGTCGGCTGCACTGTCATCGATGATGGAGAGCATAGACATCCGCGTGCGCCAGTACCTCATCGCGAAGACGCTGATCAGCCTGCTGGCCGGTGTGCTGACGACGGTCATTCTGCTCCTGTTCGGCGTGGATTTCGCGCTGCTCTGGGGTTTTCTGGCCTTTCTCCTGAATTTCATTCCCAATATCGGCTCAATCCTGTCGGTGGTACTGCCCTTTACCATTTCCCTGCTGCAGTACGGCGATCTGACCACATCGATACTGATCCTGGTGCTCCTGGTCGCGATGCACATGGTCGTGGGAAATGTCATCGAGCCAAAAGTCATGCAGTTCAGTCTCGATCTCAGTCCGCTGCTCGTGCTCGCGGGCCTGATATTCTGGGGCTGGATGTGGGGTGTCTGGGGAATGATCCTGGCCGTGCCTATGATGTCGATAATGAAAATCGTGTTCGAGAATGTCGAGACCCTGCGGCCTATCGGTATCCTGATGAGCGGAAAGCTGCCGGCGGCGACGGACAGGTGAAAATGAAATTCCCTTCAGGGGAAGCTGCCGGCGGCATCTGACGGATGAAAACAAAATCCCCGGCAGGGATACTGCCGGGGACGATGTTCACTCGCTGCAGGTGGGGAAAACTGTATGTCGGGATCAGTTGATCGAGATATTGCGCGGTTTGACTTCCTCGGCCTTGGGCACGGTCACGGTGAGCACTCCATCCTTGTATGATGCGGTGATCTTGTCCGAGTTGACCTGCGTCGGGAAATTGAAGCTGCGGTAGAATTTTCCGCTCAGACGCTCCACCCGATGGCAGGTGGTATCCTTCTTTTCCTCGACGGATTTCCGTTCGCCGCTGATCTTCAGCGTGTTCTCAGTGAAGTTCATCTTGATGTCTTCCTTGCTCATGCCCGGGATATCGAAGGACAGCTCGTATTTGTCGGCGTCCTCCGTGATATCGGCCATCGGACTCCATACCGCCGATTCGTAGTCCTCGTCCCTGTCGCGGCGAGTCGGCATGCCGTTGAAGAAGCGATTGATCTCGCGCTGCAGGTTCATCATTTCATGAGCGGGGTTCCAGCGGACAACTGTCATTTTATCATACCTCCTGTTGAGTTTGGATTGTTGAATCGTATTCCGGATCCTTGCATGCGGCATTTAATGCAACTGCTGTGCCAACACAACCTGACGAACATAACGTCAGTCATTCCTGACATAATGGCGCCCATGCTTCTTACGCATGACTGCAGAATGTCATGATTAAGCCACAATGTCGGTGCAGTATGACAATCAGGCAGGCATTTCTCGATTTTCAGACATCTCGACAGTAATTTTCCGTTCTGGTATAAAGATTGCACTACAAGGGGCTGCCATGAATCAGAAGAACTACTATGACATATTGCACTTGCCCGAGACAGCTACCGATGAAGAAATCAAAAAAGCATATCGGAAGCTGGCGAAGGAGTGCCATCCGGATCGTCATCCCGGCGACAGTGGTGCCGAAGCGAAGTTCAAGGAAATCGGCGAAGCCTATGATGTGCTGAAGGACCCGGAGAAGAGAAGAAAGTACGACGAACTGCGGCGCTATGGCTCCGGTCAGGCGCAGGGCTCGATGTCCTACGAAGACTTCATGAACCGCTTCGGCGGCTACCGGGCTCGCAGTGGCGGCGACGAGGAGTTCAACTGGGGATTCGGCGGCGGACTCGAGGATATTTTTTCGCAACTCTTCGGCGGTTCTTCCTCACGGACGCGACGCCCCGCGCAGCGCAACCGTGGATTCCGCTTCGATTTCGGGAATGCGCGTCCTGAGGCGGAGACCGCGGAGCCGCAGGCCACGAGTGACAGCTTCTTCAAGCGCAAGGGTGACGATGCATATGTGGACATCCCGATCAACCTCGCCCAGGCGCTGCTCGGATCCACCATCCGTGTGCGCACCCCGCAAGGAAAGAAAGTCAACGTAAGAATTGCGGCGGGCACGCAGCCGGAAGCGATACTCCGCGTGCGGGGCCTGGGATTCAACGACCGCGGCCGCAGCGGAGACCTGTACATCCGGACGCATCTGACCATACCATCGAACCTGACAGAGGAACAGAAACAACTGGCCGCAGCGCTGTTCCACGAGCTGGGTTTGCGGCATTAGGAGAACGAGAAAATGAGACTGGACCAGTTTACCGTCAAGGCACAGGAAGCCATCACCGCCGCGCAGGGCATCGCATCCCGGTATGCGCATCAGCAGCTGGAACCTGAGCATCTGCTCGGCGCGATGCTGGAAGAGGCGGAAGGGATTCCCGCATCGGTCATGAAGAAAATCGGTGCGGATCCGGCTGCATTGCGCGAGGATCTGCAGGCACTCCTCGAGGGGAAACCCAAGGTCTACGGGGGCGACACATCACGCGTGTTTCTTTCACCCGCGACCGAAAGCGTTTTCCGCAAGGCGGAAGATGAAATGCGCGCGTTTCGCGACGAATTCGTCAGCACGGAACATCTGCTGATGGCGGTGGCGGCGGATCAGCGGAGCGACGCCGGACGCCTCCTGAACGCCCGGGGTGTGACGCGGGAGAATATCCTGCAGGCGCTGCAGGGCATCCGCGGCTCGCAGCGAGTGACGGACCAGACTCCGGAGGAAAAATATCAATCGCTGAAGCGCTTCGGGCGGGATCTGACCGAGTACGCCCGACGGGGCAGCCTCGATCCCGTCATCGGGCGCGACGAGGAAATCCGCCGATCCATTCAGGTACTCTCGCGTCGGACGAAGAACAATCCAGTGCTCGTCGGCGAACCCGGTGTCGGCAAGACCGCACTTGTCGAAGGCATCGCCCAGCGCATCGCAGATGGCGACGTGCCCGAGGGACTGAAGAACAAATCCGTTTTCCAGCTTGATATGGGATCGCTGATCGCAGGCGCGAAATTCCGCGGCGAATTCGAGGAGCGGCTCAAGGCGGTGCTCAAGGAAGTCGCCGAATCGGACGGACGCATCATCCTGTTCGTCGACGAACTCCATACCGTGGTCGGCGCGGGTGCCGCGGAGGGCGCGGTGGATGCAGGGAATATGCTCAAGCCCCTGCTCGCTCGCGGGGAGCTGCGCATGATCGGAGCGACGACGCTGGATGAATACCGGAAGTACATCGAGAAGGACAAGGCACTGGAG
>CAZWNO010000020.1:42083-46175 GCA_964635845.1 uncultured Chromatiales bacterium | reverse complement strand
TGATCAGCGCCGAAGGGAAATTCGACTGGGAGCTGGACAGCGCGACGAACACCATCGTCCCCGTACGCCCCGCTGCACTGACAGGATACAATCGATTCCAGCGTATCCCGATCAACGGCAAGAACTACTGGGCGGACGGCTGGTGGGGCGACCAGCGTTGCGCCTTCACGACCGAACGTCCGCATTTCGCGGTCATGAAAAACCCCACACCGGACTTCATTTTCGGATCGGACACCGTGCTGACCGGACTTCGGATCACTCTCCTCTCGCAGGATCGGGGCAGTGCGAGCGTGCGCATCTCCTATACTCCGCCGACCATTCTCTCCTCCACCGTGCCGGGGGAGCGGCAGTTCGCACTCCAGCCGCCGTACCCGCATCCCCTCCGCGAGAACGCGAGAGGGATCATTCCCTTTTCCGTCAGTCGGGCAGGCCTGGCCAGCATCAGCCTGCATGATGCGCTGGGCCGGAGGATACGCAGCGTGTACAGTGCCGAAACTCCTTCCGGACCACAGCAATGCACGATCGGAACGGGAGGATTGTCCGCGGGGATCTATCAGCTCGTACTCGAATCGACCGAAGGCCGCCAAGCGCGAACCATTGTCATCACTCGATAATCACGTCTGCATATGAAAACACTCGGCAGCGACAGGAACTTCCTCGGGATTGAAGACGCGCACGCATCGCTCGACAGTGCGGAAATCGCAATCGTGTCTGCGCCCTACGAGCACACCGTTTCCTACGGCCGCGGGACCGGGCGCGGTCCGGAAGCCATTCTGCGGGCCTCGCATTACGTCGAATTCTGGGATGAGGAATTCCGGCGCGAGCTCTGCTTCGAGAAAGGGATCGCCACGCTCGAACCGATCGATTTCGGCGGTGCGGCTGACGCGGCGGCATTGACTATCATAGAGGAGCAGGTCCGCAGCCTGCTGTCAATGGAGAAGTTCGTCGTCACGCTCGGCGGCGAACACACGATCGCGGCCGCGCCTATCAGGGCGCATCTCGCGCGCTACCCGCGGATGAGCGTGCTTCAGATCGATGCGCATTCGGATCTCCGGGACGAATACGAAGGCTCCGCGTACAGCCATGCATCGGTCATGGCACGCGTGCTGGAGTTTTTTCCCGCGGACAGACTCGTCCAGGCGGGAATTCGCGCGCAATGCCGCGAGGAACACGAACGAATCGAGCGCGATGGAATCAAGACGTTCTTCGGATGGGAAATTCGTCAAGGCGTGTACGGACAGTCATGGAAGGAGCGTGTGCTCGATGCGCTGGGCGAGGAGGTATATATCACCTTCGATATCGACGGACTCGACCCCTCCATCATGCCGTCGACAGGGACCGCCGAACCGGGCGGACTGCTCTGGGACGAGACGATTCAGCTGGTGAAAATGGTGGGCAAACACCGCCGCATCGTCGGCTTCGATCTCGTGGAACTCGCTCCCGCAGCTGATTCGCCATGGCCGGATTTCCTCGCGGCCAAACTCGTAAGCAAAATTCTCAACGCCGCGTACCAGGGACGCTGACGGACCGGCGCTGCCCCGACGTCCGATGACAACCCGATGAGCCGGGGAGTCAGTCCGGGCCGACGAAGGCGCGGATCCGTTCCAGTGCTTCCGTCATATCGTCGGGGAGTTCGCTTTCAAACATCACGTGCTCTCGCGTCACCGGATGAATGAATCCCAGGGTTCGCGCATGCAGGGCCTGCCGTGGAAGCAGCATGAGCAGTTCGTGGATGAAATTCTTGAATCGTCCGGTGACACTTCCGTAGTGGATGCGGCGTCCTCCGTACGTCGGGTCTCCGAATACCGGATGGCGGACATATGCCATGTGCACGCGGATCTGATGCGTGCGTCCCGTGCGTAATTTCAGACGAACAAGGGAGAGAAAACCGAAATCCTCCAGGACGCTGTACTCCGTCACGGCGTGTTTGCCTCCCTCGACGACAGCGACCTTCTTCCGATCGCTGTGATGCCGCGCCAGCGGCGCCTCGATCACGCCGGTCGAAACCGCGAAGCGACCCCAGACGATGGCATTGTATTCACGATCGATGCTGTGATCCGCGAACTGTCGTGCGATGAACTGATGTGCCTGCGCGGTTTTTGCGACGGCGAGCAGACCGGAGGTGTCCTTGTCCAGGCGATGGAGAATTCCCGGCCGGTCTTCACCCCTCTCCCGCGCGAGCTGATCGGTGTGGTACAGGAGGGCGTTCACCAGCGTCCCGGTGTAATTGCCGAACGCGGGATGGGTCACCATTCCCGCCGGCTTGTTCACGACCAGGACTGCGTCGTCTTCGAAAACGATATCGAGCGGAATCGGTTCAGGGAGCACCTCCGGAGGAGGAGGTTTCGGTACGGTGCAGATGACGAGGTCACCCGGGCAGACAATGCGTCCCGCCTTCGAGGCGACCACGCCGTTCACGACGACCCCCCCGGCGTCGATCAGGGATTTGACCTTCGACCGGGATGCGTTTTCCACGCTGCGCGTAATGAACTGATCGAGCCGCACCCGGCGCGCATTGGGCGCCGAACGCAGCTCGTAGATGGTGACTTCCGGAGCGTCGTCATCGGGTAATTCGTCTTCGATGCCGGGAAGTTCCGGAGCGTTGTCGTCGGGTAATTCGTCTTCGATGCCGGGAAGTTCCGGAGCGCCGTCGTCGGGAAATTCGTCTTCGATGCTGGGAAGTTCCGGAGCGCCGCGCTCAGACATGCCCATTTTCGGGAGTTGGCCGGGTCGGTTCATCCGGTACGGCGCTTTTTGCAGCGGCCTCGGCGGATTTCTCGTCATGCGGCAATCCGATAATCAGGAGCATGACGACACCTATCGATACGGCCGCATCGGCGATGTTGAAGATCGGCCAGAAATGAAATTCGAATCCGAGCAGCCGCAGGGTAAAGAGGTCGAAATGCATGAAATCCACGACGTTCCCATAAAACAGCGGAGCCGCTCCCGTGAGAATTCCGTAGAACGTGCGGTCGATCAGATTCCCGACGGCTCCGGCCAGGATCAGGGCGAGGGTCAGCCGGAGCAGGAAGCGCGCGTTGCTGTGCCGGTAGAGATAGTACACGATCCCGATGGATGCAATGGTCGAGAATATGACGAGCATCAGCTTGCTGCTGATATCGAGTCCGAACGCCATGTTCGGATTTTCGATGTATGTGATCTTCAGCCAGTCCCCGATCAAAGGGACGGATTCGCCATAGTTCATCCCCGGGAGAGAAATCCCGAGGGCCGGGATCGAGATTCCCTTGACGAGCAGTTTGGTCAACTGATCGGCGAGCACGATTCCGAGCGTGAGGTAGAGGACACGCAGCCCTCGCAGCCTGTTCGTCATCAGCGTGACTTCGTCTCCTGCTTGCAGCTGACGCACATGCGCGCATGCGGAACCGCCTCAAGCCTGCCCTTCTCGATCAGATTGCTGCAGACGATACAGATGCCGTAATTCCCGCTCTTGATCCGCTGCAGCGCGTCGGTCAGATGCGAGATGAACTTTCGTTCACGCGCGGCGAAGAGATATGCCTTCTCACGCTCCATGGCGTCGGTACCCTGGTCCGCCATATGCAGCGAATAGGTGGAATCTTCGCTGAATTCCCCGGAGGACGAATCGTTGAGCCTTTCCTCGATGCTGAGCAGCTCGTCGTTCGCATCCTGGATCTTCTGCATGATGATGTGGCGGAAATAATCGAGATCCTTTTCCGAATAGGTCTTCTGAAAGCGCGGCTTCGCGGGCGCGGTGCTCTCCCCTCTCTTCTTGACGAGGAGCCCCTGCTTTCCCTGATACTTCGGAACGGGCACGGGAGCCTTCTTTGACCGCCGGGTGTACTTGCGCTTCTTGCGCCCCTCATCCGCTGTCGCCTCATCAGCGAGCAGACCATCGGCGATCAGGGGATGTTCCTTCTTCCTCGCCGCTTTCCTCGCGGCCAACGAAGTGATTCCCTTTCTGGCCGGCACCGCCGGCGAAGCGGCTGCCGCTTTCGAAGGTTTCGCTTCGACGGCTGGCTTCTTCGCCGAAGTCTTTGCCGCTTCCGGCTTCCGCGAAGATACCTTGCCTGCTGCGGGCGCAACCGCTTTCGATCCCGCCGTTGCCTTCGGCTT
>CAZWNO010000020.1:33905-41983 GCA_964635845.1 uncultured Chromatiales bacterium | reverse complement strand
CGCTGCCGCCTTCGGCTTCGCTGCCGCCTTCGGCTTCGCTGCCGCCTTCGGCTTCGCTGCCGCCTTCGGCTTCACCGCCGTCTTGGGCTTCACCGCCGTCTTGGGCTTCGCCGCCGCCTTGGGCTTCGCCGCCGCCTTCGGCTTCGCCGCCGTCTTGGGCTTCACCGCCGTCTTGGGCTTCGCCGCCGTCTTGGGCTGCACCGCCGCCGTCGGCTTCGCTGCCGCCTTCGGCTTCGCTGCCGCCTTGGGCTTCACCACTGCCGTCGGCTTCAATGCCGCCTTCGGCTTCAATGCCGCCTTGGGCTGCACTGCCGCCTTGGGCTTTGCCGGTATCTGTGGTTTCACTGCTGCCACCTTGCCCTTGGCAGGGGATGCTTTCGCTTTCGAGGTCGCGGGCCTGGCCGGAATGGCCTTCGTAGAAATCGAGTCTTTCCCGGTCTTGATGGCAGACTTGCTGAGCGTAGCGGATTTCGTAGTCTTATCTGCGACGGAAACCCCTTGTTTACCGGCGGCGTGATCCGTTTTCGATGATGCTTTCTTTGTTACTGCCATGACAGTATCTCCTTGACGAGGAATACGAGGCACCGCGCTGGGGTCAGTCAGCAATGGTGGTGGTAATATACACAGTACAGGTATCGTCGTTTATGGTAAGCAGCGATCCGCTTCCTTCCGGGATCGTCGCCCTGACGATTTTTACTGCAAGAGTTTCAGCGCAAATATACGATTCCATTCTGAGAATTGCCCGTACGAACAGATCGTTTGCCGAATCGAACGTGATGACGATCCTGTCCGTGACGGCGAGACCGCTGTCTTTCCGCAGCGCCTGCAGCTTGCTGACGAATTCGCGCGCGGTGCCTTCATCGAGCAGTTCCTCGCTCAGGCTCGTGTCGAGCGCGACGACCAAGTCGTTGTCGGCGCCGATCGTCCATCCTTCGATATCCTGATGCTGGATCTCGATATCATCGAGCGTGAGCATGACTTCCTCGCCGTCGACTGCGACTACGACGCTTCCCTCCGCCTCGAGCCGGTTGATCGCATCGGAAGTGAAGGCGTTGATCGCGGCGGCGATGCCCTTCACCAGTTTTCCGAATTTCGGACCGATTACCTTGAAATTCGGCCTGGCCTTTTTCCTCAGCATCTCCGAATCGTTCGCGATAAAATCGATGTCCTTGATGTTGGTCTCCTCGATGATCACGTCCTTCATCGCGGTGACATGGTCGACGATGCTGTTCGTCGTCGTCGCGACGAGGATGCGCGCGAGCGGCTGGCGCGTCTTGATTCGCGTCTGCTCGCGAAGGCTGCGGGTGAGCGCGACAACCCGCTGGGCGTCGCGCATGCGCGTTTTCAGCGTCTGGTCGATCGGACCCGCCTCGGGAAGGAGTGCCAGGTGCACCGATTCCGCGGCGCCTCGCGCGCGCGCGCGGACCGTCAGCCGCTGATACAGATTTTCCGAAAGGAAGGGCGCGATCGGCGACATCAGCTGGGCGATCGTCAGGAGGCAGCGGTGCAGTGTCTGGTAGGCGGCGAGCTTGTCGCCCGACATCTCACCTTTCCAGAAGCGTCGCCGGTTGCGGCGCACGTACCAGTTCGATAGCTGGTCGACCGTGAAATCGGAGATTGAGCGGGCGGCGGGCGTGACATCGTAGGCATCCATCGAATCACGGACACCGCGTACGAGCGCGTTCAGTTCGGTGATGATCCACTGATCGATCTCCGGACGCTGTCCGACCGGGATCTCGTGCTCCTCCCCTGTGTACCCGTCGATATTGGCGTAGAGCACGAAGAACTGATAGGTGTTCAACAGCGCGCGGAAGAAATTCCGCTGCACGCCTTCGATGTCCTTCTCATTGAACATGGTCTGCCTCCAGGGAGGACTCCCGACCGTGAGATACCACCGCGTGGCGTCGGCACCGTATTGCTCGAGCACGTGGAACGGATCGACGACGTTGCCCTTGGACTTCGACATCTTCTGACCGTTCTTGTCGAGCACCAGTTCGTTGACGATCAGATTTTTGAAAGCCGGTCTGTCGAACAGCGCGGAGGAGATCGCATGCAGCGTGTAGAACCACCCGCGCGTCTGGTCGATACCCTCGCAGATGAAGTCCGCGGGGAAGCGGCGCTTGAACAGCTCCCTGTTCTCGAAGGGATAGTGATACTGCGCGAACGGCATCGCTCCTGAATCGAACCACACGTCGATCAGTTCCGGTGTGCGCCGGTACAGCAGCCCGTTCTTCTCGAAATAGATATCGTCGACCCAGGGCTTGTGCAGATCGAGATCCTCGCGCCGCGGGGCGACGCGCTCGCCGTCGACGATACGGAATCCCTCGAGCAGTTCATCGACCGATCCGATGATGAACATGTCCGATCCGTCCTCCGCCACCCAGATGGGCAGCGGTGTGCCCCAGTAGCGGTCGCGCGAGAGAGACCAGTCCTTGTTGTCCTCGAGCCAGTTGCCGAAGCGTCCGCTGCCGACCTCCGGGGGACACCAGTTGATCTCCCGGTTGAGTTCGATCATGCGATTCGCATACTCCGTAGTGCGGATGTACCAGCTGTCCCGCGCATAGTAGATGAGCGGATTGTCGCAGCGCCAGCAGTGCGGATAGCTGTGCAGGTAATCCTTCGACGCGCGATAGATGCGGCCGTTCGCCTTGAGCATGCGGATGATGTCGGGATCGACGCCTTCCTCTTTGTGCGTGGAAAACTGTATCGTCTTGACCAGCCTTCCCGCGAAATCCGTGATCTCTTCGGAAAAACGGCCGCTTGTGCTCACGGGCAGAAGGAACGGCAGATCATACTTCTTCATCATCTCGTAATCATCGACGCCGAATGCCGGCGCTATATGCACGACGCCGGATCCATCTTCCGTCGTGACGAAATCGCCCGCGACGACATAGTATCCCCTGCGGTCGACCGGCAGATAACGGAAGAGCGGCTCGTATTCCTTGCCGAGCAGATCACTGCCCTTCATCTCCGCGACGACCTCGTAATCCTCGCTGATGACGTTGATTCTCTCTTTCGCAAGGTAGAGCAGGCCGTGATCCACGCTCCGGATCTTGACATACTCCACATCCGGATGCACCGCGAGCGCGACGTTGGAGATCAGCGTCCATGGCGTCGTCGTCCACACGAGGATGTTCGCGTCCTCGTCGGCGCACTTGAACTTGACGTACACGTTCATGTCCTGCACGTCGTCGTAGCCCAGCGCGAGTTCATGCGACGAAAGCGGGGTTTCGCAATGCGGACATTGCGGTACGATTTTAAAGCCCTTGTAGATCAGTCCCTTGTCGAAGAACTGCTTGAGCGCCCACCAGACCGATTCGATGTACTCGTTCGTGCAGGTGATGTAGGGGTCCTGCAGGTTTATCCAGTACCCCATCCGCTCCGTCAGCTTCTGCCAGCCCTCGGGATATTCGATGTGGTGATAGACGAAGTCCTTCGCCTTCTGGTTGAATTCCGCGACTCCGTATCTCTCGATGTCGGACTTCTGCTCGAATTCCAATTCCTTTTCCAGCGCCACTTCGATCGGCAGGCCATGGGTGTCCCACCCCGCCTTGCGCATGACCTGGTACCCGGTGACCGTCTTGTAGCGGCAGATCATGTCCTTCAGCGTCCGCGCCATGACATGGTGGATGCCGGGTTTTCCGTTGACGGATGGCGGACCTTCATAGAAGGTGAACGGCTGTGATTCCGTGCGCTGGTCTATGCTCTTCTGGAAGATCTCATGCTCGCGCCAGAAGTCGAGGATGTCCTGCTCCAGTTCGGCGTAGGTGAACTTCTCCGGAAAGGGTTTGAACGAGGCCATTATCGTGATGCTATTTCCTGGAAAGTTTCTGAATTCCATATGCGACGAGTGTCAGCAGGATGCCCAGCAGAACACTCGTCGTGATGGGAAGATAGAGCGAGCCGCCGCGCACGTCCAGGTCAAAATCACCCGGCAGTACGCCGATGAGCGGAAGCCCGCCCACATGGACGGAGAGCCAGAGCAGCAGCATGCTGAGCGCGAGCAGGACCGCGAAAAGCCGGAAGAGTGTCGCTCGGTCATCCATGCCGTATTCCGCTCACACATCCAGCCGGGCGATCACGCCCTGCATCAGCGCACGCAGTTTCGGCTCGGCGTCGTTCGCCGCCTTGATCACGGCAGGTACGTCGACCGGTTCGAGCGCGTCCGGGAAACACTCGTCGGTGACGATCGAGAACGCGAGAACCTTGATTCCCATGTGTACGGCGACGATGTTCTCCGGCACTGTGGACATCCCGACGACGTCTGCACCGATCGTGCGGAGGAAACGGTATTCCGCCCGGGTCTCGAAATTCGGTCCCGCCACCGCGACGAACACACCCTTTCGCAGCGGGATGCGCGCCTCGAGCGCAACCGTTTCAGCGAGGGCAATATACTCTTCAGAGTACGCTTCGCTCATGTCCGGAAAGCGCGGGCCGAGTGTTTCGTCGTTCGGACCGATGAGCGGGTTGTCGCCGATCAGATTGATGTGATCCCAGATCACCATGATGTCGCCGCGGCGGAAGGTTGGATTCATGCCGCCCGCGGCGTTGGAAACCAGCAGGCTGCGCACACCCAGCGCATGCATGACGCGGACAGGAAACGTGACGCGCTTGAGCGAGTAGCCTTCATAGTAATGAAAGCGTCCCTGCATCACGACTACTTTTTTCCCTGCCAGCGTGCCGAAGATGAGCCTGCCATGATGCGATTCGACGGTGGAGACCGGGAAATGCGGGATGTCCTTGTAATCAAGGACGGTCTCGACTTCGATCTCCTCGACCAGTCCCCCCAGTCCCGTGCCCAGGATGATGCCGATTGCCGGCGCGGCGTCCGTCCGCGTGCGGATGTATGCCGCTGCTTCCTGCATCAGTGTGCGCGTGTCAGACATTCTGTGTTCCCCTCTGATCCAATCGCTCCAGGATTTCCTCGACCGACGCGCTGTCCAGGCCTTCGCGTGTGCCCGCCGTATCGGGCGGCACCGATCTGAACGAGGGAGATGATTTCCCGCGTTCGAGGGCCGCGAGAAAATCGACCTGCGCACGGAGGATGGATTTGATGCGGGTGATCAGGGCGAGCTTCTTCGTATCGAGAAGATCGATCTGCTCCTTCAGTCCCTGCAGCCGCGCGTTGCCCTGCATGAGCTGCCGTTCGGCGCGGCGCTCTGCCTCGCGGATGACGATCTCCGCTTCGCGGCGCGCGTTATCGAGAATCACCTTGCGCTCCTGGGAGACCTTGTACGACATCGCCGCAGCGCTCGCTTCCGCCTGCCCGACCATCTTCTGCGAGGCGGACTTCAGCTCCGCAAGCATGCCACGAACCCGTTTTTCCACGGTCTGCGACTGCTGCAGCTGCTGCTCGAGCGCGCGGATCTCTCCGCGGAGCGCATGGTTCTCTTCGTGAAGCGCCACGATTTCCTCCGCGAGCACGCGGAGGTAGGCCTGTACTTCGTCCGTGTTCCACCCCTTTCTGGTGATGGAAAATGTTCTGCCCGCGATGGTTTCTACGTTCACCGTTTCACCTCACGCTCTGGGTCCAAAAATTGCGCTTCCAATCCGTACAAGCGTGGCGCCTTCTTCGATTGCGATCTCAAAATCGTTTGTCATGCCCATGGACAGTTCGGATACATTTTCTGAAGGATATTTCGCGGCGAGCGTGTCCCGCAGGTCACGCATCATGCGGAAGGCCGGACGCAGGACTTCCGCATTCTCGACATACTCGGCGACCGTCATCAGTCCGCGCAGCGTCACATGCGGGAGACGCATGATATGCTCGGCGACCGCCGGCACCGCATCCGGTGCGATGCCGTATTTCGTCGCCTCTCTGCTGCTGTTCACCTCGATGAGGACATCGCAGCCGCGGCCGTCCCGGCCGGCAAGCCGCTCGATCTCGTCCGCCAGCCCGATGCTGTCGACTGAGTGCACCAGCACCGCGCGTCCGAGCACATGCTTCACCTTGTTGCGCTGCAGATGCCCGATCATGTGGAAGCGATGCGGCAGCAGACGGTCCTGCTTCTCGAGGTATTCCTGAATGCGATTCTCGCCGATGTCCTGAATGCCGGCATCGAGCAGTTCATTGATGCGATCCACCGGCTGCGTCTTGGTCACCGCGACGAGTGTGACTTCGGCACGGCTGCGCCCGCTGCGTTCGCAGGCCTGGAGAATGCGCTGTTCGATATGCATGAGACGCGCCGCAAGCATAAGATAATGAATATATTCGCCCGGCATTTCAATTCCAAGGCAGACGGACCGCAGCGACGCGTGGACCGGAGGCAGCGGGCCGCTTTGAAATTCTTGGCATTATTGTCTAACTTTCGCCGACTCAACGTACGAAGTGAATTTTCCGGCCGAGGACGAAACGTCAACTCTGAAGAGGAGATAAGGGATGAACGACTTGAGAGTTCCACCACCGATGATCTACGATCTTACAACTGTCGGCGAAGCATATGTCGAACTGCGCGCCGAGAACACGGCGCTGCCGGAGGCTGCTTCATTCACGAAGCGCATCGGGGGTTCCGCTGCGTTAATCGCGATCTATTACAGCATGCTGGGTGGAAAGACGAACTGCATCGCGTCCGTCGGCGCCGACGCGCACGGCACCTTCATACAGAACACGCTGCGTCAGCACAAGGTCAACGCGTCCACCATGCAGTTCTCGCGCGAACATCAGACAAGCCTGCTCTTCACCTCGAGGCTCGGGCGCATCATACAGTCCGCGTACTACCGGCTTTCCGAGTGGCAGCTGCACAACACCAAGGAGCATGTCCTCCTCGCGCAGGGATCGCGGATCGTGCATGGAAGCGGCTTCTGTCTCTGGCAGCACCCCGCGCGGCACAGCATCTTCGAGGTGCTGCGTCTGTCGAAGAAATTCGAAAGCACAACCGTACTGCAGCCTTTCTACGAACCTGCCCTGTGGCGCAACCGAAGCGACGCGCTCGCGACGATCAAGAAGACGCTGCAGTTCGCGGACATCATCACACCGACGATCGACGATGCGGAAAATATCTTCGGAAAGGCCACGCGCGAGGAACAACTGAAGAACTACCACGACCTCGGCGCCAAGACCGTCATCATGACGATGGGGAAGCAGGGCGCTCTGGTCTCTGACGGAGTAAAGGTCGTGCGTGTGCCCGCGGTGGAAGCGGAAGTGGTCGATCCGAGCGGCGTGCACGACGCCTGGCATGCGGGCCTGTACTACGCGCTCAACAAGCACAAGCCCCTGGCGAACGCGACCTACTTCGCCAACGCCGTCGCGGCATGGGTCCTGCGCCGCGAAGGATCGCTGGTCGAACTGCCCGCTCCCGGCGAGATCACGCAGCAGCTTCTGAACAAGGCTTTCGAGGAAGTCTGATCCATCCGCGTCCGCGCCGATGCGTCCTCTTCCCGCTCCCGGCCGCGGTTCGCGCCTCCTTCCTGCCGGCCGCTCCCGGACGCGGTTCTCGTCTCCAGCCTGCCGCCCGCTCCCGGCCGCGGTTCGCGTGTCAATCCCTGAAACGTACGGGCAGCCGGATGGCCGCGTCGAGCCGTTGAAGATATTCCTCTCTTGAAATCTCGATTGCCCCGAAGCGGAGCAGATGCGGAGTGCTGTACTGCACGTCGAGGAGCGGCATCCGCTGCACGGTCATGTGCTCGCACAGCGCGACTTTCGATGCGTCGCGCTGGAGGAAGAACATCGACTCACCGAAAAACGCCCCCCCCAGGGCCACGCCGTAGAGTCCCCCCGCGAGTTCCCCTCCCCTCCACGCCTCGACGGAATGCGCATGCCCCGCCTCGTGCAGCGCCAGATAGGACGCGATGATATCGTCGGAAATCCAGGTATCGTCGCGGTCGGCGCAATGGCGCAGGACCTGCTCGAAACGCTGATCGAAGCGGATCTCGAAGCGCCGTGACCGCACGGTTTTCCGGAGACTGATGGAGACACGGAGTCGTGACGGCTCGATGATCGTGCGCGGATCGATGCGCTCGTGGACGTGCAGCGACACCGTCGGCACCTCAAAGGAAGTATGCTCGGCCTTTCCCGCCCACTGAAGCTGCGGGTCCAGATGCGGATCGTAGGCGTAGGATGTCTTCACCCCCGCATCTGG
>CAZWNO010000020.1:24258-33895 GCA_964635845.1 uncultured Chromatiales bacterium | reverse complement strand
CGGACCGTCCCGCCCCTCCGCCATCGGGAAGATCCCAGACGCGTACATATTGAGGAGATCCATGGCAGGGATGATCGGCACGGATTACTGCCCCCGCTCTTCGCTCATATCCCCTTTCAGCCGCTGCAGAGATTTCAACGAGGTCACGCCAAGCACGCGCGCAACCGTTTCAATCGGTTTCCCCGCCTCCAGTGCAACGGCCGCGAACGTGTTCCGCAGCATCGAGGGAGTGATATCGGTCATGCCCGCGGTGCGGCCTACGCGCTTGACGAGCTGATCGACCGCCTGCTGGGTGAGCGGCGTGCCGTCGTAGGTGGTGAAAAGCGCTTCCTTGCGCAGGCGTTTCGCCATGATCGCGACGCCCCGCCAGCGCATGTACTGACGCAGTGCATTCTGCGCTCGCGCTGTCAGGTATACGAAACGTGTAGTCTTCCCCCGGACGCCTTTTACAAACAGGCGTGCCTCGCGGGGCGTCATGTGCACATCGCCGACGGTGATGGCGCTCAGCTCGCTGCTGCGGAGTCCGCTGTGAAGCAGAAGAAGTATCACGGCCGCTTCGAGCGGACCCGGATGCCGTTCCGCCGTCCGTGCGAGCAGTAACGCGTCCTTGCGCGTCAGCACCGAAGGCGGACGAGGCTCCGCGCTGATGCCGCTGATGTCCGCGGCGGGATTGTGTGTCATGACATTTTTCTGGGTGCAGTAGTCGAAGAACTGGCGGAGCGCGGTGATCTTACGGTTGACCGAGGCTGGGGACGCGTTGCGCGTCAGCAGGAAGGTCCGAAAATCCTGAACGTCGCTCCTCGTCAGCTCGGCGAGCGAGAAATCCTCGTCGAAGGTGTTCCCGCACCACTGGGCGAACTGCCGCAGGTCATTCGCATAGGAGCGAATCGTGTTCAGGTGCTTCCCCTGCGCGGCGAGATAGGCTTCAAACGCCTGGTGGATATCGGTGATCTGTTGTCCTGCCATTTTGCGGTCGAACCGTCTTTGCGGGGTGAAATCCGTTCAATCGGGAAATATCTCACCTGCGGGACAAAAAACAAAACCAGCTTCCGGGGAGGCGCGAAAACACTGCTTCGCATCCCACAGCAGCTTTCAGAAGTGGCTGAATTTTTGTACTTTATGATGATATATTTAAACCATTCGAATCCCAGAACATACACCATGTCCACTTCCACCGAAAAAATCCTCCGCGTAAGCATCGAGGACGAACTCAAGAGTTCCTATATCGATTATTCCATGTCCGTGATCGTCGCACGCGCCCTTCCCGACGTGCGCGACGGATTGAAGCCCGCGCACCGACGCATCCTGTACGGGATGAACGAGCTGGGACTACTGCCCAGCCGGCCGTACAAGAAATCCGCCCGCATTGTCGGTGAAGTGCTCGGCAAGTACCATCCGCACGGCGATTCCGCCGTGTACGATACGATGGTACGCATGGTGCAGGACTTCTCACTCCGATATCCGCTCGTTCGGGGACAGGGCAACTTCGGCTCCATCGACGGAGATTCCGCGGCAGCCATGCGATACACCGAGGCCCGCATGGCACCCATCGCGATGGAGATGCTGCGTGACCTCGAAAAAGAGACCGTCGATTTCGTCCCTAATTTCGACGATTCGCTCAAGGAGCCGCGCGTCCTGCCGGCGCTCCTGCCCAACCTGCTTGTGAACGGCGCGGGAGGCATCGCCGTGGGCATGGCCACGAACATTCCCCCGCACAACCTCCGCGAGATCATCGACGGCCTCACCGCAATGATCGAGAATCCCGACATTCGTCCGGAAGACCTGATGAAGTTCGTCAAGGCGCCGGACTTCCCCACCGGCGGCATCATCTTCGGCTACCAGGGAGTGCAGGACGCCTACCTCACCGGACGGGGCAAGGTCATCGTGCGGGGACGCGCGAACATCGAGACGCTCAAGAACGGCCGCGAGAACATCATCATCAGCGAACTCCCCTACCAGGTAAACAAGGCAAACCTGATCGAGAAGATCGCCGAGCTGGTAAAAGCGGGAAAGATCGACGGCATCAGCAACCTCCGCGACGAATCCGACAGGGATGGCATGCGGATCGTGATCGAGACCAAGCGCGACGGCAATCCGGAAGTGGTGCTGAACAACCTGTACAAACACACGCAGATGCAGGTAACGTTCGGAGCGATCATGCTCGCCCTGGTGGACGGTCGTCCGAAGGTGCTCACGCTCAAGGAGATGATGCAGCACTTCCTGGAATTCCGGCACGAGATCGTCATCCGCCGCACGCGCTTCGAGCTTGCCGAGGCGGAGCGGCGCGCGCATATCCTCGAAGGCTACATCATCGCGCTCGACAACATCGACGAGGTCATCGAGACCATCAAGAAATCGAAGGACGTCGAGACCGCGCGCGCGAACCTCATGCGCAAATTCAAGCTGAGCGAAATCCAGGCCAAGGCCATCCTCGACATGCGGCTGCAGCGCCTGACCGGCCTCGAGCGCAGGAAGATCGAGGACGAATACAAGGAAACGATCAAGCTCATCGCCCGTCTTCGCGGCATCCTCGACAACGCGACCCTGCGCTGGCAGGTCATCGGCGACGAGCTGCGCGCACTGCGCGACAAGTTCGGCGACGAGCGCCGAACGGAAGTCATTTACGACTATGCCGACTTCAAGCTCGAGGACATGATCGCCGAGGAGGATGTCGTCATCACGATCAGCCACCAGGGATACATCAAGCGCACCCCGGTGAGCACATATCGCCGCCAGGGCCGCGGCGGCAAGGGCGTCGCCGGCTCGGCGTCGCGCGACGACGACTTCGTCGAACACATGTTCATCGCTTCCACGCACCACTATATCCTTTTCTTCACGGACAAGGGCCGCTGCTACTGGCTCAAGGTGTTCGAGGTGCCCGAAGGCGGCCGCACCGCGCGCGGCCGTGCCATAGTCAATCTGATCAACAAGCAGAAAGACGAAAGCGTCGCCGCCTTCGTCACTGTCAAGGAATTCTCGGACAGCCAGTACATCATGATGGTGACATCGCAGGGAACCGTCAAGAAAACCGTGCTCAGCGCCTACGGGAATCCCCGCTCGACGGGCATCATCGCCATCAATCTCACGGACGGCGACAATCTCATAGACGCGAAAATCACCGATGGCAGCAGCGACATTCTCATCGCCACGCGGAACGGCCAGGCAATTCGCTTCACCGAATCGGATGTGCGAGACATGGGACGCAACGCCACGGGCGTCCGCGGTATCACGCTCATGAACGACGATATCGTCATCGGAATGGTCGTGGGACGTCCGAACGGAAACGTGCTCGTCGTGAGCGAACACGGCTACGGAAAGCGCAGCGAGGTGTCGTCATACCGCCACACCAAGCGCGGCGGGAAGGGCGTGATCACGATGAACGTCACAGCCAAGACAGGACACGTGCTCTCGATCAAGGATGTATCCGATCAGGACGATCTTGTGATCATCACCTCGAAGGGACTTCTCATCCGGCAGCACGTCAGCAGCATCAGGGTCATGGGCCGCAACACGCAGGGCGTCCGCCTGATCAACTTGAGCGAGGGCGACAGTATCGCCGACATCGCGCGTGTTTCGGCCGATCAGGACCTGGACAGCTCCGTCGAGATCGTCGAACCCGGTGAATAATTCCGCGCCGCGAAAGCGGACACGCGGATCGGTGTTCCCGAGCCGGCAGCAGTCGATGTACCTCCTCCGCGCTTCGAGCGGTGCAGGAACTCGAGCCTGTTAACCCTTGCAGCGTGAAGAAAGTAGGCGGCTCGCATTATAGAGATTTCGGAGCTAAAAGTGAGCTTCCTATTGACTTTTTTCCCATTCCTGACTAGGTTCCGAATATTCCGGCATAAGAGGTACTTTACCATCTTACCCGTTTTCGATTGAAACGCGATCTGTCGCACCGTCGCTCGCCTACAGAGGCTGGACGTTTCCTCCAAAGAATGAGGTATTCATGAGCAGCATCCGTATCGCATTCAGCACGCTTCTGCTGACCCTGTTCTTTCTCCCGTCCCCGGGCTTCGGCCAGGGAAATGAGGGAACGATCGAAGCGTCGTGGAACCGCGCAAAATCTTCTCCGCCGCCCGCTGAACGGGTAGTCATCCAGGCTCCCCGGCGGGAAGTACGCGAAAGCGCGGAATACCGCACGGAGGCCTGGGATAGTCATCGCCGTGCCGCCTCGCGTCCCTGGCCGGTGCTTTCGTCCCATCCCACGGCGCAGGAATATTACGACGTCAACACGGCGGTGATCGATTCGCTCTCGCATCTGTACTGTCTCTCGAGCAATTACATCGGCACGCTGCGCATCCGCAACCAACAGGCCCTGCAGGGCAAAGAGCCGCAGCTGCGCCAGTTCGATTACGACGGCAAACCGGCGGCGGCAAGCAGCGGACAGCCCTCGCTTCAGGCATTGCACAAGGAATTGCTGCAGCTGCTCGAACGCTGCCTCGTGGGTCGCTGATGCAGCGCGATCCGCTTTCCGTCTCCTCCCGAGTCAACTACTTTGGCACACATATCAGGAGCCTGCTCATGAAACACTGTGTTCGTCTTTCCCTCATCGCCCTTCTGCTGATTCCGCTGTTCACCGGCTGTCAACCGATCGTCGAGGATCAGGACAATAACTGGATCACGTATGAAGTGCGTGAAGGACTGGGTTACAACGACGCGTGGATGGTCGCCGTCGACGCATTACTGACGCGCGGCTATCAGTTCGAGACGCTTTCGAAAGACGACGGCTACATGAAATCCGAATGGCTGCACGAGACAGTGGAGTCGCAGGGCGTTGAAATCCGCACACGCATCTCGGTGAAATTCACTTACGGACGCCGCACCGTGCGGGTGAAGATCGACGAAGATTATCTGATCGGTTACAAGGAACCGGGTGTGGACATTCCCCGTATCGCTGACCTCAAAGTCGAGTTGCGCGACCGCCTTCTCTGAGACATCGGCCGATACCAGGAATGCCTTTTTACCAACACCGGAGGCTTATATGAACACTGACGCTGCAGCACATCCCCGCCGGACAGCAGTCCATTCGATGGCGATCTGGGTGATGGTGGCGGTTTCGAGTTTTATCGTGCTCAGTCCCTCGCAGCTCCATGCACAGGGGAAAGCGCTCGTGGACATCGCCCGGCAATCCGTCGTACAGATTCCCGATGGCATGAGCAGTCTGAACATGTCCATTTACGGTGTCACGCTGGGCATGCCCTGGGGTGAGGCGCGGAATGTCCTCGATCGCGGCAATGTGCCGTACATCTTTCAGAAAGGGACCTCCCCCGTCGTCTATGTGCCCCCGACGAATTCAACCTACTACTACATCCTCAATCCCAGTTCGTACGCCGTCATCGAGATGGGCATCATCGGCATCGGCGACCTGCCGCTGGACAATCAGTACCTGTTCGACGGCCATCGCTGGAGACTGACCACCGCGCGCACGCAGTTCTTCGGGAACGAGGGCGAGTACGTCGTGAACGAAGAAGGTGAGATGTACAACTTCCCCTTTCACGGATTCGTGCTCAAATATCTCACTCCGGAAAATTTCCGCTTCGTGATGGTCGCTCCGACGAATACGCCGCTCACCACCTACGGACAGCAGTTCAAACCGGGAGGCCAGCAGACCGCGCCGCCTCCGCCGCCGCAGGTGCAGCGACCGGTCACGCTGCAGCAGCCCGAGCTCGAAATGTGGCTGCAGAAATTCCAGATGGCGCGCGACAATTTCGAGGGACGCCGCTACAGCACCGCGCTCAGCATCTTCCAGGAGGTCTCCGAGCAGGCTCCCGACGCGCTGCTGCGTGTGCGCAGCATGTACTGGATGGGCGAGACATATTTCGGATTGAAACGGTATCGCGACGCGCGGGAGCAATTCGAGCGCGTGCTCAGCTCCACCGACGTCGAGACACTCCGCTCCCCCGCCAAATTGATGATCGGGAGATGCAACAAGTTCCTCTGAGTCCATCAGACACGGACACCGCGGGATCCCTCGGGATCCCGCTTTTTTTTTTGCCCCTCCTCTCCTCCTTCTCTCCTCTCCTCTTCCCCGATTTCCGCCCTTCTTTCCTCCTCCCCAATTTCCTAACTTGCAATGATCGGGTCACTGATCGCATGTTTCACCAATCCCGGTATCACACATGATCAAACGCATCGCGCATATCGGAATCGCCGTGAAGGATCTCACGGATGCGCAGCACACGTTTCAAACGCTGCTCAACCTGCATGCCTCGCACGTGGAGCGCGTGGAGGCCCAGAAAGTGGACGTCAGCAGCTTTCACGTCGCCGAGACGAACCTGGAGCTGACGGCGGGGATCAGCGAGGATTCCCCCATCAGCAAGTTCATCGAAAAACGCGGCGAAGGCATTCATCACATGGCCTTCGAGGTCGACGACATCCACGCCGAACTCGCACGCCTGAAGGAGGCCGGCATTCGGCTCATCGACGAACAACCGCGCATGGGAGCGGATAATTTCCTCGTCGCGTTCATCCATCCGAAATCAGCGGGCGGCGTCCTTGTCGAACTGTGCCAACCTGCAGGCTGAATCGGCCTCGTCATGACCGATCACGCGGTTCCGGAAGACCTGCGCTTCAAACTGGAGAACCTCCCCAGATCCCCCGGGGTGTACCAGTTCAAGAACGACGACGGGAAGATCATCTACGTCGGGAAGGCGAAGAACCTCCGGAACCGCGTGCGCTCGTATTTCCAGGACAAAGGAGGCGTCGATCCGAAACGCGACATCCTCGTTTCCAAGATCGCCGACCTCGAACTGCTGGTCACGGATTCGGAGGTCGAGGCGCTGCTGCTCGAGAACAACCTGATCAAGGAGCACAGTCCGCGCTACAACATCCGCCTGAAAGACGATAAAAGCTATCCGTATATCGTGGTGACGAACGAGCCCTATCCGCGGGTCTTCCCGACCCGGAACATCCGGCGCGACGGATCCCGCTACTACGGTCCATACACCGACGTGAAGGCGATGCATCTGATGCTCCGCACGATTCGCAGCATCTTCCCGATCCGGAGCTGCGACTACCTGCTCAACGCGGAGACCATCGCAAGGGGCAGCGTCCGTGTCTGCCTCGACTTCCACATCAGGAAATGCGAGGGTCCCTGCGAGGGCCATGTTTCCCTCGAACACTATCGTGCGATGATCGAGCAGGTCGAACAGCTGCTGAAGGGAAAAACGCGCACGCTGCAGCAGCAGCTCGAGAGCGAGATGCACGAATGCGCCGAGCGTCTGGAATTCGAAAGAGCGACGGACCTGCGCAACCGCCTGCGCGCGCTGAAAACCTACCAGGACAAGCAGAAGGTCGCCTCCTCCGATTTCAAGGACAGGGATATCGTGGCGATGGCGCGCCGTGAAGGCGACGCGGTGGGCGTGGTGTTCCGCGTGCGCGACGGGAAGATCGTCGGCAAGCAGCACTTCCCCTTCTCCGGCGCCGAAATCGAAACGGACGCCGATATCATCGAGCACATCATCCATCGCTACTACACGAAGACCCTCGACATTCCGCCCGAGATCGTCGTGCCGGAGGAACTCGAGGCGCGCGAAGCCCTCGAACAATGGCTTCAGGAAAGAGCCGGAATGCGGCTGCAATTCACCGTGCCGAAGATCGGCGACAAAGTGAAGCTGCTGGGCATGTGCCGCGCGAATGCAGCGTTCATTCTCGATGAGATCCTCCTGCAGAAGCTCAAGAGCGCGGACACCCTTCCGAAATCCGTCGAGATGCTCCAGACGGATCTGCATCTCCCGCGGTTGCCCCGGCGCATCGAGTGTTTCGACATCTCGCATTTCCAGGGAGCGGAAACCGTCGCATCGATGGTCTGCTTTCTCGACGGCAAGCCGCGCAAGAGCGAGTACAGGAAATTCGGCATCCGCACGGTGGAAGGCGTGGATGATTTCGCGAGCATGCGCGAGGTCGTATTCCGGCGCTATTCCCGCATGCTGGAGGAGGGGCAGTCCCTGCCCGACCTTATCGTCATCGACGGCGGCAAGGGGCAGCTGTCATCAGCCGTGGAAGTATTGAATGAACTGGGACTGACCACGCAACCGGTCATCGGACTCGCCAAGCGACTCGAAGAGGTGTTCGTTCCCGGGGAGAGCCTGCCGATGAACATCGCGAAGACCTCCGCCGGATTGCGGCTGCTGCAGCGCATCCGCGACGAAGCCCATCGCTTCGCCGTCACGTATCATCGCGAGCGTCGCAGCAGCAGCACGCTGCAGACCGAACTCGAGGAGATCGACGGTGTCGGGCCCAAACGCGCGCAGGCGCTGCTCACATCGTTCGGTTCGGTACGCGCCGTGCAGGAAGCCGACCTCGAAGCGCTTGCCGCGCAGATCGGATGGTCCGCCGCAAAAAACGTGCACCGGCATTTTCAAGGCGGAGAAACGGAAAGCGGAGAAACGGAAGGCGGAGAAACGGAAAGCGGAGAAACGGAAAGCGGAGAAACGGAAAGCGGAGAAACGGAGAGCGGAGAAACGGAGAGCGGAGAAACGGAAGGCGGAGAAACGGAAGGCGGAGAAACGGAGGGCGGAGAAAGTATGGGTGCAACCGAGGAAGGAAGCGGAGTATGAGGCGTTCACTTTTTCTCTGCGCATTGCTGTCGCTTTCCGTCAGCGTGTGCGGACTCCATGCCCAGCACCTGCAGGACCGCACACTGCACGAGCTGATCCGGGGCGGAATCCACGCATCGGGACAGCAGCGCTATGGCGAGGCGCGACGGGCCTTCGATCGGGCGATACGCAGTTACCCGGCACATCCGGCAGGCTTCATGAACAAGGCGATTCTTCTCATGGTCATGTCCCTCGACTTCGAAACTCCTGTCGAGATGCCGGCCTATCTTGATCTGCTGGAGAAAGTCGAGCGCATGGGTGAGCGCATGGCCGCGACGCCCGCCACGGCCGCGGAGGGATTGTATTATCTCGGCATGGCGCGCAGCTACATCGCCTACTACCATTTCAGGGATGGAGAGAACTGGCTCAGCGGACTGTCGCACGGAATGAAGGCGACAGGATATCTCGAGGATTGTCTCGCAAAGGATCCGAAGTCCTACGATGCGATGACCGGCGTCGGTACATACAAATACTGGAAGAGCAGGAACATGTCCTTCCTCACCTGGACGCCGCTCGTCGACGACGAACGCTATGCAGGCATCAATCTCCTGCGGCTCGCCGAGGTGAAAGGGGAATACACCGCGCAGCAGGCGACGAATTCGCTCATCTGGATCTACGTCGAGGAGGAGCGCTGGAACGACGCCATTCATACCGCGCGCAGCGTCCTCCGCCGTTTTCCGAAGAATCGCCTGTTCCTCTGGGGACTCGCATCCGCTGCCGAGGGCAAGGAGGATTGGAGCCTCGCCCGCGACGCCTATCGGCGCATCGTCGCATCGATCGACGGAGAAGTGCGCGAGCGGCGATACATCGAGATACAGGCCAGGGCGAAAATCGCCGTCATGAGCTACAGGCTGGGCGACCGCGCCACCGCGAGGCGTGAGAGCGACTGGGTGCTGCGGCAGCGCGGTCTCGATCTGTCCGTCTTCACCGCCGATGGCAGTGAGCGCATCCAGCGGCGCATCGAGGAAGTGGAAGACCTGAGGGAAGAACTGGACTGACGCGTCGGATCACTTCACGAGCAGCATCTTTCCGGTCCTGGT
>CAZWNO010000020.1:0-24248 GCA_964635845.1 uncultured Chromatiales bacterium | reverse complement strand
CTCTCTCCGATGGTCACGGTGTAGAAATACACTCCGCCCGGCAGCGCGGCTGCATCAAACGGAACGGACACGCTCTCGCCTCTGCGCACGTCCGAATCGAAGGCCGTCGCAACACGCGTCCCGAGCGCATCATACACGGCAAGCAGGGCGCGGCCGTCGGCCGGAGCAGTGAACGCGATCGTCGTCGACGGATTGAAGGGATTCGGATGATTGCTCAGTTCGAGACGCATGTCCTCGGCCGCGACTTCCACCTCGCTCGAGTAGGTGACGCTGCCGTCGCGGTCGATCTGCCGCAGGCGGTAATACACCGTTTCACCCGGCGCACCGTGATCGTCAAAAGCATAGGAGCTTGGCGTGTTCTTCGTCCCCTGCCCCTCCACGAAATCGACGACCGCGTAGGGTCCGCCCCGGGAAATCGCTCTCTCGATCTCGAAGCCGTAGTTGTTCAGTTCTGTCGCTGTCTTCCAGCGCAGTTCCACCGTTTCCGCCTTTCTGCGCGCCTCGAATGCCACCAGTTCGACCGGGAGCGGTGAATTCAGATCCGCGATAGCGTAGCGATGGTTGAAGCCCGTGACGCCGTCGAAGACGAAGGTCACGATATTGGCCGTGGTGTTGACCGCACTGCTCGTGAGCTTCGTGAACTGGTCTTCGCCCGCGGCATCGTACAGACCGTGCGCGAGCATCAGCGTGTTTTCGTTATTCCCGTTGAGTTCCGCGTCCCGGTAATCGAGTCCGAGTGTGTACAGCCATGCACCCGGGATCAGATCGGAGCCGGTCCGCCGGATGTCATAGTACCGGTTGACGGCCTGTTGATCGGGCGCAGTCATCACGAGTTCGAAATCATATTCCTCGGCCGTTGCGAGGTTCGGTACGAGCAGGGTGACCGATGATCCGTTGAAGGTGTAACTGCCTGTATTCTGCAGCGTGCGGTGCACGGTGCCGATCACCTCGCCCGCACCGAGGGTCGAGGACTTCGGCGCCGCGGCCGGGAAGGTCAGCGCGTATCCGGTCATCTCGAGATCCTTCGCGAGAGTCGCCGTCTGCAGGACAGTGAAATCCGTCGCGGCATTGGCGGTGCCCGAGGGATTCGTAATCGCGAGCCTGTTGAACGTGAGCGTTCCCGTCAGCCAGACGGATACCGCGTTGATCGTCGTTGTGCTGCCGCCGCTGCCATCCGAGTAGATTCCGCCGATCTCGCAGGTCGAACCGATCGCCGTCGTCGAATGCGTGAATCCGCCGTCGAAGGCATTGATGCCGCCGGTGATCGCAACCGCGGAACCGCTCACGGTCACGCTGCCCGAAAAATCATTTGTCGCCGGAGCCGCGCTGCCGATGATCGTCAGGTTCTGCGAAACGGAAGTCGTACCGTTCACGTCGAATTCACTGCCGATGTGGAGATCGCCGCCGATGCTGAGATCGCCGCCCACGCCGAGCGGCGTACCCACGGACAGATCGTTTCCACAGATCACGTCTCCCGTGATACTGTGCCTGGCCGCGCCCGCCACGAATGAAACGGAGGAATTCGCGCCGCTGACGATAAGATTGTTCATGGACACCGTGCCGCCGCTGACGATCAGCGACGCATTGGAACCGGACATCGACAGGAGTCCGCCGAACGAGACCGCGCCGCTGTATCCCGACGCTCCGATGACCAGGTCGCTGTTGTCGTTCGTGAAGCTGACGTTCCTGAAGCTGAGATTTCCATTGCCCAGCGTTCCGTCTCCCAGCGTGATCGAGCTGCCGGTGAAGTTCAGCGTCGCGCTGTCGATCACGGTCGCGGCGCTCCCGCCGATCGTCGTACCCGTGAACGTGTAGGTTCCGCTTCCGAAGATATGCGACGAGGAGCTGTTGTTCGTCAGGTTGCTTCCGCAGTTGACGTTCCTGCCGTAGTTCGCGAATCTCGCGGTCCCGTCGATCTTGAACTGATCCTGGATCGTGATTCCCGAGAAGATTGTCTTGTTCCCGCTTCCCTCGAGCGTCAGGTTGTAGTACGCCAATGACGCGTCGATCGTCTGATCACCCGCCCGCAGATACCGCACCTCGCTTCCGGGAGAGAGCGTTAAACTAGAGGTCCAGCTGTAATTATCGCTCAAATTAACTCCTCCAACCCCGAGAGAACCTGTCACCGCAATCGATCCATATGATGTTACTACTTCCGTTAGTGGGAAGACACTACTCGTGGTTATAGTCCCACCAATATTTGCCGCTGTCACTGCGAATATCCCATCACCGCCGTTTGCATTCACCACAGCTCCAGCTTGAACATTTACAGATGAGCAGTATACCCCACCGCTCTGAAGTGTCAGCACACCACCAGTGAAGAACGTCATCGGAGATAGACTGGCATCGATCCCGCCAGCAGGTGCATTGACGGTAATCGATCCATTGCACTCTATCGGAGCGCCACTTACTTCAAGAATTCCATCGTTATCAATGTTCAATGCACCATCCACAACAACTTTACGTCCTAATCCGCCAACCCCCACCGTTATGTAGCCGCTCGAATTAATCGTCAGCGATCCACTAGCAGAAATCGTGAGCGATTTAAGAACATAGCTTGAGTAGTAGTTGACAGACATCGTTACGGAATGATTGACCACCACGATGTCCCCGTTCTGCGGAATATTCGTAGAAGGTGACCATGTTGAGTTATTGTCCCACTGTCCATTAGCTACAGAGGTATATGTAGTTGCGTTACCCAAAGCACTTGTCAGTAGTAGAGTACACGCAACAGTTATGAGAAATTTTACTCGGGGCATACCATTTCTCCTTTTTTGTATAGCGATTCGCATCATCCGAAAGGACGATTGCTTCCTTGATGGGCTTGATTGATCGTGGATGATCAAGTGTGACAGGCAGGCGGCCTGTCAGGGGAGTAACGGGCTTTGTACTCTTTTGACAAAACCGGTTTCAATATAAACGGTCCTACAGTCCGAATCAATGGGGAAACGGCACCTTTCACAATTTTAATCCTGCACCGAAAACGCGAAACGCCCCCGGAAAACCGGAGGCGTTTCAATTTGGTGATCTGCCAGGTGCCGACTATTCGATGCCTTGCGCGGCGAGCCAACGCTCCGCATCGATAGCGGCCATGCAGCCGCTGCCGGCCGCGGAGATCGCCTGCCGGTAGACATGATCCTGCACGTCGCCGCAGGCGAACACTCCGTCGATGTTCGTGTAGGTGCTGCGTCCCTTCGGAATCAGGTAGCCGTTTTCGTCCATATCCAGAACGCCGACGAAAAGATCGGTATTGGGACGATGGCCGATGCCCATGAACAGTCCGTCGAGACGGAAGTCCTCGACTGCACCCGTCTTCGTATTCTTGAGCACGACATGGGTCAGTTTCTTGACGCCGTTCTGCTCGGTACCCACGATATCCTCGACGGTGGAATTCCATTTGAACGCGATCTTGCTGTTCTTCTGCGCGCGTTCCCGCATGATCTTGGAGGCGCGTAGCTCGTCACGCCGGTGGATCAGCGTCACCTTGCTGGCGAATTTCGTCAGGTACAGCGCCTCCTCCAGGGCCGTGTCCCCTCCGCCGACCACGGCGATCTCCTGGTCGCGGAAGAAAAATCCGTCACAGGTCGCGCAGGCAGACACACCGTAGCCCATGTATTCCTTCTCGCCCTCGAGTCCCAGCAGCTTGGCGCTGGCGCCGGTGGAAACGATGACCGCGTCCGCCGTGTAGCTGCCGTCACCGACCATGACCTTGAACGGACGCCGGGAAAAATCGACGGAGGTCACATGCTCGAACCTGCTCTCCGCGCCGAAACGCTGCGCCTGCTTCCGCATTTCATCCATGAGTTTGGGACCCGTGATTCCTTCAGGGAAGCCGGGAAAATTTTCCACTTCCGTGGTGATGGTCAGCTGACCACCGGGCTGATTCCCTTCGAAGACGAGCGGAGAGAGATTCGCGCGCGCCGCGTAGAGGGCGGCGGTGAGTCCCGCGGGACCCGATCCGATGATGATGACTTTCCGATGCTCCATAATCCTTCCGATGTGCTTATGATTCGTTATCCGGATCTCTGTTTGATTCGTTCTGCTGTAAAAGGGTTCGCGCGTTGCGGCGCAGTCCCTCGGCTTTGGCGCGCTTGACGGGACTCTTCCTGAACCGTGCGCGGAATTCCTCGTCGTCGATGAGCGCCAGTTCGGCTATGCGCGGAACGATGTTCGCCGGACGCGGGAAGAACGCCGCCTCCTCCGTTGTGCGGGCGAAAGAGTTCCACGGACAGACGTCCTGACAAATATCGCACCCGTACACCCAGTTCTGAAAATCCATCCGCGAGGCATGGGCGGGATGCGGCCCGCGATGCTCGATCGTGAGATAGGAGATGCAGCGCGAGGAATCGACGACGTAGGGGCGGACGATCGCCTGCGTGGGACAGGCCTCGAGACAGCTGGTGCACGTTCCGCAGAAATCCTCCATCGGTGCGTCGCACTGCAGTTCGAGTGTCGTGAGAATTTCGCCGAGGAAGACCCACGATCCGCGGTCGCGTGTAATCACATTGCCGTGCTTGCCGAGCCAGCCGATGCCCGCGCGCACCGCCCAGGCCTTGTCCATGACGGGACCGGTATCGACATACCTGCGTGTGCGGGCGTTCTCGTGTTCGCGGACGATGAGTTGCTCCAGGGCCGCCAGCCTCGTGTCCATGACGTCGTGGTAGTCGTCTCCCCAGGCATAGCGCGAGATGCGCGCGGCATCCCGCTTCTGCGAATGCGCCTGCGGCGTGTAGTAATTCATCGCGACGCTGATCACCGTTCGTGCTCCCTCGAGAACCTGCCGGGGATCCGCGCGGCGCTCTGGATCGCGCGCCAGCCATCCCATTCCGGCATGGAAGCCGGCGTCCAGCCAGGCTTTCAGGAGACGAGCTTCCTCCGCCATCGCCTCCGCGGCCGCGAAACCGACATGCGAGAAACCCAGGGCATACGCATGATTGCGTATGCGATCGGTCGGGGTTTGTCCTTCAGCTACCACCATGGTTCATCGTTTTTTTCCGGAATGGCCACGAGCACGTCGTCACCGTCGATGCGGACGTCGAACCCGGTCAGACGGCTGGCCGCATTCACCGCCCGGCCTGTCGCGAGATCGAACTGCCAGCCATGCATGGGACAGGTCAGTACCGTTCCTTCGATGGCTCCCTCGTCGAGCACGGGAACATGCTGATGCGGACAGAGATTCTCGATCGCGTAAATTTTTCCCTTCACCAGAAAGAGCGCCACTTCCCTGCCGTCCACCCTGCAGCTGCTTCCCTTGCCCTCACGCAGCCTGTCCAGCTGCGTGACTTTCACAAAACGCGCCATTCCGTTGTCCGTCTATGCATTGTCCGCGGCCAACACTTCCCGGAGCGTTCCGGAGCGTCCGAGGCGGAATCCCTTGTCCGTGAGCTGAACGGTGGACGCTTCGACGAACGGATCGTGCTCGAACAGCAGCACATCACCTCGCGCGGCCGCTTCCGCGAGCAGGGTATTTTTTTCCTGCAGCGTGACGAGCGGCTGCAGGTCGTAGCCCATGATCCATGGTCCGGGCACATGCGCGCTCATGGGAACCAGGTCGCCCGCGAACAGCAGCGAACGATCGTCACCATGGACGCGGACGAGCTGCTGCGCGAAGGTGTGCCCGTGCACGAGTTGAAGGGAGAGATCTTCGAAAATCCGTTCCTCACCGTCCAGCAGCTGCAGACGTCCGGCATCCTGCAGCGGCATGAAATTCTCCGGCAGAAAGCTCGCGCGATCGCGTTCGCTCGGATGCAGCGCCCATTCCCAGTGCCGGCGCTGCAGGTAATGCGTCGCGTTGGGAAAGGCCAGCTCCAGTCGATCGTCGTTCCGCAGAACACTGCCGCCCGCATGATCGAAATGCAGATGCGTCAGGATGACATCCGTCACGGAGGTTGCGTCGATGCCAAGGGCCGCGAGACCGGATGCCAGCGAATGCCGGCTGAAATCGATGGCGAAGATGTCATGGAATCTGGCGCTGTCCTTGTGTCCGACACCGGTGTCGACGAGCAGCACGCGGTCGCCCCTGCGCAGGCAGAGCGACCGCATGGTCATGTCGATGCGGTTCTGTTCGTCGGCGGGATTGCCCTTCGACCAGAGATTCTTCGGCACGATGCCGAACATCGCGCCGCCGTCGAGCTTGAAGCGTCCCGTCTCGAGAAGGTCGACACTCCAGGATCCGAATGTCATGCGTCAGCGGCCGATCTGGTCGAGGTATTTGACCTTGGCGAGCAGTTCCTCCTTCGACTCGACGTGCTTCGGATCGGGCAGGCAGCAGTCGACGGGACAGACGGCCGCGCACTGCGGTTCGTCGTGGAAGGTTTCGCACTCGGTGCATTTGTCCGGCACGATATAGAAGTAGTCGGCCGACCAGAATCCCGCCGCGCCAGTCGGAGCCGCATCGCCTTCACCGTAGGACTTTCCGCCGAGCTCCCATTCCGCGCCGCCTTCGTAGATAGCCGTGTTCGGACATTCCGGTTCACAGGCTCCGCAGTTGATGCATTCGTCCGTAATGTAAATTGCCATGAAAGTCTCCTGTATGAATGAATTTTGTGGCGATCGACACACCCGGCAGTCATCGGGCCGAAGCAGTCTCTGATACAACAATCTTCCGGTGGCAGGGGTTTCAGGCGCACCGCAGAGAAAAGTACAATCTTTCCTGTGCCGAGGCAACGCCGCCCATTCCGGAAGTTTGTCTCTGCGACGCCATGCTCGTATATTTTGGTTTTACACGCTGCCGCATATTCATGATCACACTTCCCTTTTCCGCGCTTCCCGGAACCCCGCACCTTTTCGTCGACTACGCCGAGAACGAATCGGACGCCCGCAATTACTACATGGGACACTTCTCCGACCTGATGGCGTTCGAGACGCATCTGCAGCTGCTTGAACGGCGCAGCTACCTGCGCGAGCCGCTGCATACCGCGCTCGCCGAGCAAAACCGGGGCTTCCAGGCGGGTACGCAGACGTTCCGGAATCTCGAACTCCTGAAGTCGCCGACGACCTTCGCGGTAGTGACCGGACAGCAGGTTGGCCTCTTCACCGGTCCGCTGTACACGCTGTACAAGGCACTGACCGCAGTGCAGCTGGCGAAGTGGCTCGAGGAGCAGTTTCCCGCCTACAGTTTCATTCCCGTGTTCTGGCTCGAGAGCGAGGATCACGATTTCCTCGAGATCAACAATGCCGGCGGTATTTCGGCGAAGAATGATTTTTTCCGCGTGCGCTACGCGCAGCCGGAAGAGGACGCTCCGAGGGACCTGCGCCCCATCGCGCTGCGCAGCATCGATGAACGCATCGAGCAGACGCTGGCGGAATTCCGCGCACAGCTGCCCGAGACTGAATTCACCGATGAGCTATTCCGCATGCTCCGCAGCGTCTATGTCCCGGGCGAACAGCTGCAGCGCGCCTTTGCGCGGATGATCAACAAGCTCTATCCCGACGCCGGCATTGTGTTCGTGGACCCCTCCGATCCGACCATCAAGCAGCTTGCCACGCCGGTGTTCCTGCAGGAACTCGAAACCTTTCCGACGACCGGTGAGGAAGTGATCAAGCGGAGCGCCGAACTCGAGGAGCGCTATCACGCACAGATCAAGCCGCGCGCGGTCAATCTCTTCACGATTCACAGAGACGGCCGATATCCGATCGAGCCGAGCGAATACGGCTTTTTCCTCAAGGGGACAAGGCAGCGCTACACGCGCGACGAACTACTCGAGCTCGCCGGGAACGAACCGGAGCGCTTCAGTCCCAATGTGCTTCTCCGTCCGATCATGCAGGATTTCCTCCTGCCCACGGCGGCCTATGTCGCGGGACCGTCGGAGGTTTCGTACTTCGCGCAGCTGCAACCGGCCTACGACCACTTCCAGGTACCCATGCCGGTCATTTTTCCCCGCGCCAGCCTGACCATCGTCGAAAGCAAAGTGGACAAGGTGTTCCGGAAATTCGACCTCCCCTACGCGGCCATGTTCCTCGACGGCGAGGAAGCCTGGCGTCTGGTGCAGGACGGTGACGACCACGGCGCGGCCTTCGATTTCGAAGCGTTCCGTTCGAGACTCTCCGCCCTGCTCGAGGAACTCCCCTCGCTTGCCACGGCGGAACACACCAATCTCAACAGTCCCGCGGAGGCGACGCTGAACAACATTCAGCGCAGCCTGGCGACATTCGAGGACAAGCTGATGCAGCACCGCCGGCAGAACGATGAAGTGCTGACGCGGCAGATCGAAAAAATGCAGGTGTACCTGTTCCCCGAAGGGAAGCCCCAGGAGCGCCAGGTGAACATCGTCACCTACCTCAACCGCTACGGATTCGACATCCTCCCGCGCATCGCGGAAGCCTGCCAGCCATTCCCCGCCGAGCACCGGCTGATGTTTCTCTGACCGGAGCGCCGCTCGTGGGCGCCCCTTGCGCCTCATCGGAATTCTGCTACATTTGGATTCAGACCCCAATGTACTATTTCGCGAGGAGGCGCTGCCATGTATTACGTGACCTATCGCAACGTGCTTCGTCCGGGCAAATCACTCGAGGAGTACCGTCAGGGACTTTCCCGCGTCTGGCCGACCCTGCAGGAATGGGGCGCGACGCACGCCGAGATGTACCAGGATCTGTACGACGAATCCGGTGCATTCTTCACGCGCTATACCATCGAAAGCCTGGACAGGTGGAACGAGCATATGACCTCGCCCGCGTTCGGCACGATGCTGCATCATCTCGAGCATGTCCTCGACCTCTCGCTGAGCGAGGTTTCCGTGGCCGTGGCTATCCCCGGCGGAGCTTACTGAGGATAGCGCTCGATGATCAGGCTGACCGTCCGGTTGTAGAACCGGCCTTCCTGCACGTCGTTTGAAAATACGGGAGCCGTTTCACCGAGACCCTGCCCGGTCACCTTGTCCGCGGACTGTTCGCCCATGCGCGCGAGCAGGATCTGCCGCACTGCATCGGCGCGCTGCTGCGAGAGTTTGAGATTGTACTCCTCGCTGCCGATCGCGTCGGTGTAGCCGTTGACGGTGATGCGCGATCTCGCGGTGATGCGCGGATAGACGAAATCCTGCATGATGCGCTCGTTGCGCTCGCCCGGTTCCGCGACGTCGAAGGGGAACAGTATCAAACTGATCTTCTCCTTGGTGATGCCGTCGTCCGTGACCGAGACATTCTGCCTGCGCTCGCTGCGCACTTCCCGCACGCGCACCGGGACGGGATCGCTCAGGCCGGTGTCTCCGGCCTTGTCGCTGACGAGGAAGCGGCACTGGAGATCCCCGCTGCTCGCGGGCAGGGCGCCCGCGCGATTCTTCCAATTCCACGTGATGCTGTTCTCGGCCTGTGCGCCCTGCCGCCGGTCGAATTCCCGTCCGTTCTGCTCGATCGTCAGCACCCAGCTCTCAAGCCCCTCATCGGCGTGGATGACGGGACGAAACTGCAGCTGCGGCGGACTCACTCCGGCGATGCGCCGGACGAAGGTGACGGGCCGCAGCAATTCCCAGCTGTCGGAGCTGATCTCCACCCGGCGATTCTCGGCCTGCCCCAGGCTGTCGCGCGACGAGGAAGGCAGCGGCGGCAGCGTGCCGGGTGCGACGACGATGCGATCGTCCGCGATTCCCCACACCGTGCGGAGATACTCTCGCACGGCTTCGGCGCGGCTGCGCGCGAGCGTCTCGTTCTTCCTCTCATTTCCGGTGTTGTTCAGGTAGCCGCTCACGGTGATCGATGCATCGGGCAGCGAGCGCATGCGGCTGCCGACGATGTTCAGCACGTTGTAGTAGAAATCCAACGCGCCTCCCTCGATCGCGCTCTCATCGAAGGCCGCGAGTTCCGCCGGCCCTATGCGCTTGTAGCGCCCGGGGATGACGGCGGATCCCTGTTCGAAGAACACGTAGTTGAGCAGGGGGAAGGTCTCGCGCACGATCTCCTCCTCCATCACGAGTTCCTCGGCGGAGACCGCGAGCGTCACGGCGGGCGGATTCTTGAAACGGTACCGCACGGTATAGCCCTTCGCGACGATCTTGCTCGCGATGGCTTCAAATATGGCGGTGAGATCCTCGGCGTTCCGCGCCTGGAAGTGCTCGCCTCCCGTCCGTTTCGCAAGATCGACGAGGAAGGCGTTCGCCTTCGTCAGATAGTCGATCGTAAAGAACACCGTGCCGTGCTTTTCCTCGCGGAGCGCCGTTTCCGCGGAGACCGCGCTGCCCAGATCCTCTCCGTCGCTGAAGATGATCGCGTAGCTCCGGTCGACCTTACCGGTATCCGCGGCGATCTGCTGCGAGGTCGCGTACACGCCGTCGTACAGGTAGGTATTGCGCGAAAGGTTAGCCTCCACCAGCAGCTTCGAGGAATAGTCCGCCGCGCGATTCTTGTCCGTGGTGTAGGGCAGGCGGATGAGCGGCAGCGGCTTGCCGTTGTATTCGAACGGCGCCATCGCGAGGTCGCCCTCGCGGAAAAACATCACGGCGACGCGAACGGCCGGAGAAAAGGATTTGATAGTCTTATTCAGCGTGCCGCGCAGGCGGTCCAGGTGCGGGCTCATGGACTGGCTGTTGTCGACCATGAACACCACGCGCATCACGGTGCTCTCTACCGCGGTGATCTCCTGCACGTCGAGCACCTCGGCTTCCTTCCTGCCCTTGTTGATGCGGAAGTCTTTCGGAAGAAGTCCGGGGATATGCTCTCCGGCCTGGTTGACCGGGGTGACGGTGAGCGCGGGCGGATCGCCCTCGGTGATGCCGCGGATTTCCGCCTTCGCCACGCCGGGATGACTGCAGGTGAGCGTCACGGGCTGATTCATCTGCGCCTGCAGCGAAGCGGCGGCGGCAAGGGTGGCAACGAGGACAATGACGAGCTTCTTCATCTCGATTCTCCGATATGAGACAGACCGCATTCGACGGGGATGGATGATCAGAGTTTGCGCCCTTTCCACACCACGCGTCCTCCCAGGAGCACGGCGAAAGGAAGGGCGGTGACGTAGATCAGGTAATACAGCTCGAAGATAGGGAAATATCGATACAGATGCTGAAACCGGAATTTCCGCAGCGGATAGCTGAGCAGGAACACATCCCCGAGGCTCTTTCCCAGGAGCCCGGCAAGCCACGCCCAGAAGGGTATCCCCAGCAGTGGCAGGAGCAGGATGGCGAGATTCATCAGGAATCCGACGCTCATGATGATGAAACCCACGGGATGAATGTCGAGTCCTCCCCTCCCCCAGCGGCGTTTCTGCCGGATCAGTTCCCGAATGTCCGCGCAAGGCTCGCTCCACACCAGCGCTTCCGGATTCACCGGATAGCGCACTGTCCAGTTCGTCTCGTAGGCGATCGCCTTGAAGAGTGCGAAATCCTCCGTTACGCTGAAGCCCACGCCGTGGTAGCCTCCGACGTCGTCGTAGGCCCGGCGGCGGAAGGACATGTTGTTTCCGACCGCGCTGAGCGCATATCCCCACCCCACGCCCGCCGACGCGATGGTGAGCAGATACGCCCAGTCAAGGGCCTGCATCCCTGAGAATATCGAGTCGTTACGTATGAGCGTATATCCGCACACGCAGCCGGTGCGCTCATCATACTGGCTGACGGTTTCCTCCACCCATGCCGGCGGAACGATGCAATCCGCGTCGGTGGTCAGGATGATCTCGCCTCTGCTCCTTTCGATCGCCTGCGCGATGGCGTTGGCCTTGCCGCGGAGGTTGTGCACCTGGCCGTCCGATCGCATGGGACGAAGACTCGGGATGCGATCGGTCCACTCGTTGATGATCTCGAACGTGCGATCGGTCGAATTGTCGTCGATGACGATGATCTCCAGCTCACCGCGGTAATGCAGCGAGGCGAGTCCGCGCAGGCAGCTCCCAATGTTGCGTTCCTCGTTTCGCGCCGCGACCAGCACTGACACGCTCGGCAGCGCGCTGCCTCTCGGCGCACGGTCCGCCCTGCGTGCCCCGGTGTAGAAAATGAGGATCTTCACGAGATACAAACCGAGCAGGATGAAGATGATCGACGTGAGCACGGGATTCCTTTTCCGGTCAGAGTGTGATGGCGCGAAGGCCGTTGCGGCGGAGTTCGCCGCCAAGCCGCGCAAGGCATGCCGACGTGCGGTCGGCTGATTCGCAATTATCGTGCAGGACGACGATGTCGCCGCCCTTCACGTCGTCCATCCGCGATAACAGTTCGTCCAGTGACAGCAGCGGATCGTAATCCCCAGGCAGCACGCTCCACAGAACGAACGCGCAGCCGGAAGCGGCCGGGATGTCGCGATGGACGGGATGCAGCCTGCCATAAGGCGGCCTGTAGAATCTCGGACGCACACCGGTGACCGTTTCGATCACCGCGAGACTGCGCTGGAGGTCCGCCTCGATTTCCGTTCCCGATCTTCGGAGCAGGTCTTCGTGCGCGAAGCCGTGTGACGCGATCGCGTGACCGCGGTCGCGGATCGCGCGCGCCAGCGCCGGATGGCGTTCGGTCGACGTTCCGCTGAGGAAGAAGGTCGCCCGCATCCCCTGCGCGTCAAGCGCATCGAGCAGACGCGGCGTCGCTGCCGACGGCCCGTCGTCGATGGTCACCCCGACGCACCGCGTATCCTCGAGCCTGCAGAGCGCCGACGGATACAGCCGCGGCAGCGCCGAATGCGCGCGGTAGCGTATGTGTTGTATCAAGGGATGTCTCATCGCTATTTTCCGGCGCCTTTCTCCGCGACAGATTCACGCGTGATGCCTTGTCGAGACGAGGGATCAGAAATCGACAGTGAAGCCTGTTCCCCAGTACGACCAGATCTCGTCGTAATACTCGCCGTGCTGGCTGGGACCATGGTAATACGCCATGAAGACGCGCAGTCCGCTGTCCCGCCATCCTCCGAACTTCGCACCGACCTGCAGCGCGTGTGCCGTGCGCAGGCGTCCGGCGTCCAGGAGACGAATGTCATATGCCGCGTACAGATGGCCATTCCGCAGGACGGCGTCGCGCCATACCGGTTCGATCCCCGCCTGCAGGGCGTACTTCGTGATCGCCGCCGGATCGACGTGGTAAATGCACTGTCCGCCCGCATACACCCGGATAAAATCTTCATAGTCACAGGCGGCGACCAGATCGATGAATTCCCGGCTGTACACCTGCGGCGCGTCCCCGCCGCGCCATTCCCGCTTCGTCTGATCGAAGCTTCCGTCCACGAGATGCGCGCTGATATGGCTCGCGCGCAGGCGTGCCGAGAACGACAGCCGCGCGTCGACGTCATGGCGGTAGGAGGCGTTGACGCCGAACAGGTAGTCGACCGCATCGACGGGAAAATGAAAACCGCTCTCCTGCCGCAGACTGGTCCAGGTGAAGAAGTCCGCGCCGATCGTCATACGGTCTCCCTCGTCCACGCCCTCGAAGCACAGCAGGTCGATGCTGTTCCCGATGTCGAGACGCAGCCGTTCCTCTCCCGACAGCTGCGACATGCCGGCGCGGGGTTCGACATGATGCGCCAGCAGCGGCGCGAAGAGCAGGCGGCCGGCATCGCCGGCATCATCTGTCATTTGCTGGGAGTGAATCGAGGCTGGGAAAACAGCGAGGAAGAAAACAAGCGCGAGGGATCTCATGCATTCAACCTACGACGCTTCATCATCTTCCGCAAAGAGCGCGGGGTCATCGATGCGGTCCTCCGCGACGAAGAGCCGCGCGCACATGTCGCCTTGGAAGCGTCCCTTCTCCCGGCAGTTCCTGAAGCGCTCGTGCAGCTGATCGAGATCCTTGGCCTCTTCGCTCGTCGCGAGGTCGTCCATGTCGTTGCAGTTGAGGCAGAACTCGACGTCGCCTCCGGCCGCTGCCTCTCGAGGGTGGGGATTCGTTTTATTGTTATGATCCATTGGAATTACCACACTGAAACCACGGCGGTAGTATAAGAAGATAACACGAAAATGTGAAAGCGGATTCCCCGCGGAGGGCGCCGTCACTCGTAGCGCAGCGCGTCGATGGGATCGAGATTGGAGGCTTTCCAGGCGGGATAGGTGCCGAAGGTGATCCCGATGAAACCGCAGGCGGCGATGCCGACGGCGATCCAACCGACATCGATTACGGGACTGATGTTCAGGGCGAAGGCGAGCGCGTTTCCGGCGGCGAGTCCGAGCAGGATACCGATCAGTCCGCCGAGCAGGGAAATCACCACGGCCTCGGAAAGGAACTGGGACACGATGGAGCGACGGGTCGCGCCAACCGCCTTCCGGATGCCGATCTCCCGGGTGCGCTCGGTGACCGAGACGAGCATGATATTCATGATGCCGATGCCGGATGCGATCAGTGCGACGGCGGCGATGGCGAGCGTGCCGATCCGCACGTAGTACGTTGTCTCGTTGAACTGGCGGATGAGGGATTCGTTCGAGAAAATGGCGAAGTCGTTGTCCTCGCCCGGAGGCACGTCGCGGATCGCGCGGAGGATACCGATGACCTCGTCCTGCACGGCTTCGAAGCTCTCCCTCGACGGGGCCTGCACCATGATGTGGATGCTGCGGTTCTTGCCGAAGCGTTCGAAGAAGGTCGTGATCGGAATGATGAAATACCGGTCCTGATTTCCGAATAATCCGCCCTGCGGCTTCAGGGTACCGATGACGGTGTATCGCACGCCGCCGAGCGACACGGTCTCTCCCACGGGATTGTAGGATGCCGGGAACAGCGCCTTGACGAGTTCGCTGCCGAGTACGACGACCTTGCGGGTGAGATCGAGATCCGACGGCGTGATGCCGCGGCCGAGATCGATCTCCCATTGATTCGTCGGCAGTCCGTCGGGAGTCTCTCCGGCGATCGAGACATTGGGATCGGTCTTCCTGTTGCGCCAGCGAACCTCGATGCCGAATTTCCATACCTCGAGTCCGATCAGTTTCGCGCCGCGCGCGCGTTCCACGACGGCGAGTCCCTGCTCGTAGGTCAGGTCCTTGCGGTTGCGCGACCGCGACTGCCAGTCCGGTCCCCCGCCGTGCATGTTCTCGTACTTCTGCACCTGGAAGGTGTTCGCCCCCAGGGCGCTCAACCCGCCCTCGATGCTGAACTGCAGGGCCCCCAGCGATGTCATGACGGAGATGATGGAGAACACGCCGATCGCGACGCTGAGTATGGTGAGAAAGGACCGCAGCCTGTTGCCGCGCAGCGTCCTGAAGGCGGCCGATATGCTTTCGCCTGTTTGCATGGCATTTATTCGTAGCGCAGGGCGTCGACCGGATTCATGCGCGCGGCGGTGAACGCCGGGACGATGCCGGAGAGGAGTCCCACGCTGATGGAGATCGAGAGGGAAAGAATCACCACCCAGAGCGGCATGCTCGAGGGCAGGATTTCATTGATGATCAGACTGAGCGGGAAGGAGACGGCCAGTCCGATGATTCCGCCGAGCGTGCAGATCGTCGCGGCTTCGATGAGAAACTGGATGAGAATGGAGCGGCGCTTCGCGCCCAGCGCCTTGCGCGTTCCGATCTCCTTGGTGCGCTCCTTCACGGAGACGAACATGATGTTCATGATGCCGACCCCGCCGACCAGCAGCGACAGCGAGGTGATGAGGAAGCCCACGACACCGATGGTGCTGATCACGCTGTCGAAAACCTGTTTGAGAAAGTCCTGGGTATTGATGCCGAAATCGTTTTCCTTGCCGGGCGGCACGCCGCGGATCTTGCGAAACATGCCGATCATTTCCTCCTTTGCCTCCTCCTTCCCGACACCTTCGCGAATCTTGACGTGGATATCCACGCTGCGATTGCTGCCGAACACCTTCATGAAGTTCGCCATCGGAATGAAGGCCTGCGTGTCCTTGCTGAAGTAGCTGGTGCCGAGGAAATCCCCCTCCTTCTCGAACACGCCGATCACGCGGTAGCTGTATCCGTTGATCTTGATGGTCTTGCCGAGGGGATCCTCGCGCTCGAAGAGGTTCCCGGCCACGTCGTGACCGATGATGCAGACCGGACGGCCGGCATTCGATTCGTAGAGATTGAAGAAGCGCCCTTCCTCGGGCACGACGCCCGAAGTGATTTCGTACTCCGGCACCGTGCCGTTGAGATTGCCCTTGACGGAACGGTTGCGGTACTTGAAGGTCTGCTGCCAGGAACCGGCGACGGGCACGACCGCTTCGGCGAGCGTGAATTTCTCGCGGAGTTCTTCCGCCTCTTCGATGGTGACGTCCCTCCGGTTGCGCGACTTCCACCACTCGTTGCCGAACCAGTCCCACTTGCTCAGGTAATACACGTCCGTCCCCAACGAGGAGATGCTCTTGTCGAGCGCGGAGCCGAGTCCTTCGATCACGGTTGCCATGAGCGTCACCACGACGATCCCGATCACGATGCCGAGCGTGGTGAGCACGGATCGCATCTTGTTGGCGCCGATGGCCGTCAGGGCGATGCGGATGCCTTCCTTGAATTCGTAGAGCCTGAGCATGGCCGCTTACCCTTGATGGTAGATGAGCGGATTCTCGACCTTCTGGTCGCTTGCGATCCTGCCGTCGAAGAGGCGGACGATGCGGTGCGCATGGGCGGCGATATCTTCTTCGTGCGTGACGAGGATGATGGTGTTGCCTTCCCTGTGGAGGTCGGAGAAGAGCTGCATGATCTCGATGCCTGTTTTCGAATCGAGGTTGCCCGTCGGCTCATCCGCCAGGATGATGGAGGGACCGTTGACCAGCGCCCGCGCGATCGCCACGCGCTGCCGCTGGCCGCCGGAAAGCTCGTTCGGCTTGTGCATCATGCGGTCGCCGAGCCCGACCTCCCGCAGGGCCGTCTCGGCCCTTTCGCGACGCTCATGCGCGGGAACGCCGGCATAGATCAGCGGCAGTTCCACATTGTGCAGCGCCGTCGAACGCGGCAGCAGGTTGAAGGTCTGGAACACGAAGCCGATTTTCCTGTTGCGAATCTCGGCGAGTTCGTTGTCGTTGAGTTCGCCGACGTTCTGCCCTTCGAAATCGTAGAGCCCCGACGTCGGCGTGTCGAGACAGCCGACGACGTTCATGAGCGTGGATTTTCCGGAACCGGACGGACCCATGATGGCGATGTATTCGTTGGCCTCGATGTCGAGCGAGACTCCGGAGAGCGCATGCACCAGCTCCGCGCCCATATCGTAGGTTTTGACGACGTCCTTGATGTGAATGATCGGCATGGGTTCCATCCGTTAGTTGCTTGCCGGGGGACGCTGGGACATCTTATTGTCCACCCGCACCTTCGAGCTGTCGTTCAGCTCGCGGCTGATCGCGCGGTAACTGCCCTTGATCACTTCCTCACCGACTTTCAGACCGTCCTTGATCTCGATGAAGGTGTCGCTGCTGATGCCCGTCGTGACCGGGACTTTCCGGGCGACGCCGTTCCTGAGCACGAACACGACTTCCTGCGGTTTCTCCTTCTTTTCCTCGGACTTGTCGGTCACACCCTCGATCCGCACCTCGGAGAACTCCTCCTCACTGCCGGGCCCTCCTTCCTCACCGGGCCCGCCCTCGCCGCGCTGTTTCTTTTCGCGCGTGGTCACGCTCTGCAGAGGAACGGTCACGACATTCCGCCGCGTTTCTGTTTCGATTTTGGCGGAGCAGGACATCCCGGGACGAAATTCCTTTCCTTCCGTATCCACGATCAGCCGCACTTCGAAGTTGGTGACTTCCTCCTGCGTCCCGAGTCCGGTCGTGGTCGCGGTATTGGCGATCTGATAGACCGTCGCGATGAACTCGTGGTCGGGATACGCGTCGACATCGACACGCGCCGTATCACCGATGCTGATGAGCACGACATCGTTCTCGTTCACTTCCACGCGCGCCTCCATGATCGAGAGGTTGCTCACGGTCATGATCTCCGTCCCCTGCATGAAGCTGGAACCGGAGACGCGTTCGCCCAGCTTCGAGATCCTCTGGGTGATCACACCCTCTATCGGCGAATAGATGGCGGTCTTCGCGAGATCCTCGCGCGAACGCGTGAGGTCGGCCTGCGCATTCTGCACGTCGAAGCGCGATGCGTCGACATTCGCCTTGGCGATCTCGTGAAGGCTCTTGCCGGATTCAAGGTCGGACTCCGAGATCAGCCCCTTCTTGAAGAGCTCCTGCTGGCGCTTGAATTCGCTGTCGACCTTGCGGAAGTCCGCCTCGCGCTGAATGAGCATCGCTTTCATGCGGTTCAGCTGCGCCACGCTCTGGTCGCGCAGAGCCATGTACTGATCCGGCTTGATGCGGACCAGCAGCTGTCCCTTTTTGACGATGTCGCCCTCTTCGACGGGAAGCTCGATGATCTCGCCCGAGACCTCCGCGTTGATCTTCACCTGCGTTCGCGGCTGGATCTTGCCGGTCGCCTCGACGACCTGGGTGATCGTCCGTTGCGCGACCTTCTCGGTCTGCACCACGATCACCTCGTCCTTCTTGCTGCCGAGGATCACCGCAATGACGATGATGAGCAGCAGCGCGCCGAGTGCCGAGAAAATGATGATCTTTTTCTTTTTCTTGTTCTTGTTCTTCCCGTTGTTGGCCATTGTCGTCGCCTCTGTTTCACAGTGAGTTCTTGTATGATCCAAGCGTGCCCGACCGCGTCTCGAGCGGATCCGGCTGCAGCCGTATCCGCCGCCCCGGCGCACGGACTAATTCAGGTTTCTCCCGGTCTGATAATCCATCTGCTTCTGCACGGTCAGGTAGTTGAAGGTCGCGTTCACGACGTCCGACTCGGCGAGGGTCAGATTGGCATTCGCGGTGATCAGATCGAGCAGCGTACCGGATCCGAGGTTGTAGCGTTCCTGCGCGATGCGCTGATCCTCGCGGGCGGACTGCAGCTTCTTTTCGGATATGTCGAGGTTTTTCTCCGCCGTACCGAGGGCGTTGAGCGCCTTCATCACCTCCGTCGCGATCGTGCGGCGCAGCTGCTGCAGGCCGTACTCGCTGTCCATGCGCTGGATCTCGGAGCGCTCGACGGCGGATGACACCGCGAAGTTCGAAAAGATCGGCACGTCGAGCTGCAGACCGTAGAGGAAGCGGTCGTACAGGTCGAAGTCCGCGAACTCGAGATTGTTCCAGTTGTATTGCGCGAAGGCGGTCAGGTTCGGATAGTGTCCCGACCGCGACACGGATACTCCCTTCTCCGCGCTCCGCAAGGCGAGTTCCGCCTGCCGGAAATCCGAGCGTCGGGTAATCGCCTCATTGAGGAGCGCGTCGAAATCTCCCAGTCCCGCGCGAAAGCGGATGATCTCCGCCGCTTCGACGGAGCCGGGCACACCGTCGGCCACGACGGCGAAATCGGGACGCGGCGAGAGCCCGAGCAGCGCCTGCATGTCGACAAGCGCGTTCTGATAGCTGTTGCGGCTCTCGAGCAGCGACAGTTCGTCGTTGCCCACGACCACCTGCTGCCGGTAGACATCCGCCAGCGGCACCGAGCCCACGGCATTCATCTCCCGGATGCGATCGAGCTGCCCCTTGCTGCGCTCGAGATTGCTTTCCGCGACGCGGGTCAGCTGTTCGAGGCGGAGCACGTTGTAATAGGACTGCTGTATCGTGAATACGACGGTCTGCTGCGTACGCCGGAAGCTCTCCTCGGCGGCGTTGAGTTCGAGGATGCTCTGGTCGACGGAGTTGAAATTGCGCATGCCGTCGAAGAGCGTGAGTCCTGCCTGCACGTCATAGCTGTAGGAGTTCCGCGAGGTGAACAGGGCATCGGCGCGGAGCGGGGTCTGCTCGTCGTTGGAACGGCTCCAGGTGCCGGACGCACGCAAGCTGGGAAGGAACTGGCCAAAGGCTTCCTGCTTGTAGGTCGCGGTCCGGTCGATGGTGTTGCGCGCGCGCAGGATTTCGATGTTGTTTTTCAGTCCCGTCTCCACGCACTGCTGCAGCGTGTACCCCGCCTGCGTCTGTCCCGCGGCGGGCATGGCGCATACAAATGCGACGAGAAGAACGGGAAGTGTCCTGAATGGATTCATGCGATTGTAACTTGTTGATTTGCGGGATATTCGGCAAGCATCTGTCGTCATATTGAGACTCAAACGGAGTGCGGTGGTGAAAGTTTCAATGTCGAACTGGAGCGGACGCATGGACGTCATTTCTGCTTCAGCTGCTCGGGCAGGCTGCCAAGCTGACTCCTGCGCGAACGGGATTTTTTCTGGAGCGGCCCCGCGAGCACCTCGTTACGGATACGGAGCAGATATTCCATCGCCGCGTCGTGCTCGTTGGGGATGATGCCGTCGAGCACGGCATCCTCGATTTTTGTCTTGAGGATGCCGACGGCGATGCCGGGTTTGAGGCCGCAGACACGCATGATCGTTTCGCCGTCGAGCGGGGGCTTCCAGCTGCGAAGCCGGTCGCGCTCCTCGACGGCTCGCATGCGTTCGACGAGGCTGTCGTAGTTCAGCAGGTACCGTTTGACCAGCCTGGGATTCTTGGAAGTGATGTCCGAACGGCAGAGCTGCAGCAGCTCCTCGATATCCTCTCCCGCTTCGAAGAGCAGGCGGCGTATCGCGGCGTCCGTCACACCCTCATTGATGAGCGCGATGGGACGCAGGTGGAGCAGAACCATTTTTTTCACGAAGGAAACAGGCTCGAGCGGCAGTTTCATGCGCTGAAAAATCGGCTTGACCATGCGCGCACCCAGTTCGGGATGGCCGTGGAAGGTCCAGCCGCTGTCCTCGACGAACTGTTTGGTCTTCGGCTTGGCGATGTCGTGCAGTATCGCCGAGAAACGCAGCCAGGTGTTTTCGCTCACCGCGCTGAGATTGTCGAGCACCTTCAGCGTGTGGTAGAACACATCCTTGTGATGGAAATTCCGCACGCCGTCGGGATACTCGATCGAGCGCTGGTCCACACCCGCGAGCGTGTGGAATTCCGGGAAGATGTGCTGCATCAACCCGGTCTCCTCCATCGGCGCAAGGCCGAGCGACGGCTGCGGGGAGTCGAGCGTTTTGAGGAACTCGTCACGCACGCGCTCCATCGACACGATGGCGATACGCTCATGCATCGACGACACCGCGGCAAGCGCGTCGGAGGCGATGGTGAAGCCGAGCTGCGCGGCGAAACGGAACGCGCGCATCATGCGGAGCGGATCGTCGGAGAACGTGGCGGAAGGCTCCAGCGGCGTGCGCAGAAGCCTGTGCACGATATCGGCGCGTCCCTCGAAGGGATCGACGAGGCGACCGAAATCCCCTGGCGCGAGCGATGCCGCGATTGCGTTGACGGTGAAGTCGCGCCGGGCAAGGTCGTCATCGATCGTACCGGCGGCGACGCGGGGTTTGCGTGAGTGCGGACTGTAGGCCTCCCTGCGCATCCCGACGAATTCGATCTCCATTCCGCGCAGCCGCAGCCGCGCGGTGCCGAACTTCTCGAAGGCGACCACCTGCGATGATCCCAGCGCATCACACACCGATCGGGCGAAAGTGATCCCGTCACCCGACACCGCGATGTCGATATCCTTCGTAGGCCTGCCGAGCAGCAGGTCTCGCACGAAACCACCCACCACGAAGGCGTGTCTGCCCTGCGCTTCCGCCAGTCCACCGATTTCGTGGAACAGCGGAAGCATGAGCTTCTTCGTTATGGAGTCAGTACGCTTCATTTCGCTGCCGATCCGCGGTTCACCGTGTGCTCGATACACGTGATCCCGTGCATGATTCCCGTGTCCTCCCGCAAGATACCCGTGTCCCGCCGGTACTATTCGAATACGCATTTTCGCATAGCGTGAAATGTACGAAGTGCAATATCTCGAAACAAAAAGTTATTTCTTTTTGCATGACGTAATGGCAGTTCCTCGCCCTGTCATTGTGTCAGCCTTCCCTGCCACTCGATCATGCTTCCTTAACTGAGTGCCATTGTCCGTTGAAAAATAAGGATTGGTATAGATTTTGAGTGAAATAGGGATCGTACCATTCATGAACAGGAGCATACCATGCCGCATTTCAAATTTGATCCGATGAAAGAGCTGGAGTATCTCTCACAGCGCATGCGCAGGATCGCCGACGACTTTCCCGAGACTTTCAGCTTCGAGTTCGGGAAAGGCTTCGAGCCGCGTGTGGATGTCTACAACGATACCGACGCTGTACGCGTCGTGGTTGAGCTTCCCGGACTCCAGAAAGACGCAGTTTCACTGTCTTATGCCGACGGCATCCTGACCATCAGCGGCAGCAAGCCCGTGCCGCAGCATCCCGAGGGCGTTGCGGTGCTCCGCTCCGAGCGTTCGTTCGGAGAATTCAAGCGCGAGATCGAGCTGCCGAAGGACGTGGACGCAACCGGCATTTCCGCCGCGATGAGCGACGGACTGCTGACCATTACGCTCGGCAGGAAGCCGTCCGCGCAGGACCGTGAAATCAAGATCAACATCGGCTGAATAAGAGACTGATTGAAATTCCATTCGAACGCGAATCAAGGAGAGCATATTCATGGCGAAAATTATTGGCATTGACCTGGGGACGACGAACTCGGCCGTCGCAGTGATGGAGGGCACGACACCGACCGTCATCCCCAATTCCGACGGCGGGCGCACGACTCCCTCGATGATCGGATTCAAGAAGGACGGCGAGCGCGTCATCGGCAACGCCGCGAAGCGCCAGGCGGTGACCAATCCGCAGAACACGATCTATTCGATCAAGCGCTTCATGGGCCGCCGTTTCGACGAAGTGTCCAGCGAGATCGAGGAGGTCCCCTACAAGGTCATCCGCGGCGAGAACGACTCGGCGCGCGTCGAGATCAACGACCGGATCTACTCTCCCCCGGAGATCAGTGCCATGGTGCTGCAGGCGCTGAAGAAATCCGCGGAGGACTATCTCGGTGAAAAAGTATCCGAAGCCGTCATCACCGTGCCCGCCTACTTCAACGACGCGCAGCGGCAGGCGACGAAGGATGCCGGCGAGATCGCCGGGCTCACCGTCCGCCGCATCATCAACGAGCCGACCGCCGCGGCGCTGGCCTACGGACTCGACAAGAAGGGCATCCAGCAGAAGATCGCGGTCTACGATCTTGGCGGCGGCACTTTCGACATCTCCATCCTCGAGCTGGGCGACGGCGTTTTCGAGGTGAAATCCACGAACGGCGACACGCATCTCGGCGGAGACGATTTCGATTTCCGCGTCATCGATTTCCTCGCCGACGAATTCCAGAAGAACGAGGGCGTCGACCTGCGCAAGGATGCGATGGCGCTGCAGCGTCTGCGCGAGGCCGCGGAGAAGGCGAAGATGGAACTCTCCACGCTCATGCAGACGGAAGTGAATCTTCCCTTCATCACCGCCACGGCGGAAGGTCCGAAGCATCTCAACACGACGATGACGCGCACGAAATTCGAGCAGCTCGTCGACGACCTGTTCAAGCGCACGATCGAGCCCTGCAAGACGGCGCTGAGGGATGCGGGTCTCACGCCGAACGACATCGACGAAGTGATTCTCGTCGGCGGTTCGACGCGCATTCCCCGCGTGCAGCAGCTCGTCAAGGACCTGTTCGGCAAGGAGCCGCACAAGGGCGTGAATCCCGACGAAGTCGTCGCGGTGGGCGCCGCCATCCAGGGCGGCGTGCTCGCAGGCGACGTGAGCGACGTGCTGCTGCTCGACGTCACGCCCCTCTCGCTCGGCATCGAGACGCTGGGCGGCGTGATGACGCCGCTGATCGAGCGCAACACCACGATCCCCACCAAGAAGAGCGAGATTTTCAGCACGGCGGCTGATAGCCAGCCTTCGGTGGAGATTCACGTCCTGCAAGGCGAGCGCAAGATGGCAGGCGACAACAAGACCATCGGCAAGTTTCATCTCGACGGCATACCGCCGGCTCCGCGCGGTCGTCCGCAGATCGAGGTTTCTTTTGACCTGGATGCCAACGGCATACTGAATGTCAGCGCCAAGGATCTTGGCACCGGCAAAGAGCAGAAGATCACCATCACGGCGTCCAGCGGCCTCAGTAAGGAGGAGATCGAGCGCATGCGCAAGGACGCCGAATTGCATGCCGCCGAAGACGCAAAAAGGCGCGAGGAGGTCGAGACCCGCAACCATGCCGAAAATCTGTGCTATCAGGTCGAAAAAACAGTATCGGAGAACGCCGACAAGATACCGGCTGAAACCAAGGCTCCGGTCGAGAAGGCTGTGGCCGATCTCAAGGAAGCGCTCAAGGGCGAGTCGATTGAGGAGATCAAGTCGCGGCAGGAAGCTCTGACCAAGGCCATGGACGAGGTGACCAAGGGCATGTACAGTCAGCAGGCCGCGGGGCAGGCCGGCGCGGAAGCGGCGACCGGAGGGGCCGGCGGAGGAGAGCAGACCGGCGCGGAAGAGCCGCGCGGCGGCGCGGGCGCCGGCGATGACGGTGTCATCGACGCCGACTACACGATGATGGATGACAGCAAGAAGTAAGGGATTTTAGAAGCT
>CAZWNO010000019.1:17349-46998 GCA_964635845.1 uncultured Chromatiales bacterium | reverse complement strand
GAACGAGCTGGAAAAGGCGCGCGACATCATCCTCTTCATCGACGAGCTGCACACGATCGTGGGCGCCGGCGGCGCCTCCGGCTCGCTCGACGCCTCCAACATGTTCAAGCCCGCGCTCGCCCGCGGCGACATCCAGTGCATCGGCGCGACGACGCTCGACGAATACCGGCAGAACATCGAGAAGGACGGCGCGCTCGACCGCCGCTTCCAGAAGATCATGGTCGATCCCACGAGCGTGGACGAGACCATCCAGATCCTCGACAACATCAAGCAGAAGTACGAGGAGCATCACAACGTCCGCTACACTGACAAGGCGATCCAGGAATGCGTTCGCCTGAGCGACCGCTACATCACCGACCGCTTCCTCCCGGACAAGGCCATCGACGTGCTCGATGAATCGGGCGCCCGGGTGCATCTCGAGAACATCGTCGTGCCCAAGAACATCGTGGTGCTCGAGGAGGAGATCGAGAAGATCAAGAGCGACAAGAACCAGGTCGTGCGGAATCAGAATTTCGAGGAAGCGGCCCGCCTGCGCGACATCGAGAAGAAGCTGCTGCACGATCTCGACGAGGCGAAACGCGTCTGGGAATCCGAGTCGCAGTCCATCGTGCACGAAGTCGACGACAATGTGATCGCCGACGTGGTGTCGATGATGACCGGCATTCCCGTGAACCGGATCGCACAGTCCGAATCCCAGAAGCTGCTCAAGATGGGCGACGAACTCAAGGGCGAGATCATCGGACAGGACGAGGCCATCGAGAAGCTGGTCCGCGCCATCCGGCGCACGCGCGCGGGGCTCAAGGATCCCACGCGCCCGATCGGCTCGTTCATCTTCCTCGGTCCCACCGGCGTCGGAAAGACCGAACTCGCCAAGGTGCTCGCGCGCTACCTCTTCGATTCGGAGGACGCGCTCGTGCGCATCGACATGAGCGAGTACATGGAGAAATTCTCCGTCTCCCGCCTCGTCGGCGCGCCTCCGGGCTACGTCGGCTACGAGGAGGGCGGCCAGCTCACCGAGAAGATCCGCCGCAAACCTTACTCGGTCGTGCTGCTCGACGAGATCGAGAAGGCGCATCCCGACGTGTTCAACATCCTCCTGCAGGTGCTCGACGACGGCATCATCACGGATGGTCTCGGCCGGCGGGTGGATTTCAAGAACACGATCCTCATCATGACGTCGAACATCGGCGCGCGAGAGATCAAGCAGGACGGCGTGGTCTTCGGCTTCGGCGAAAGGCCGGAGGAAAAGAACGCCTATCGCGACATGAAGAAGACGCTCGAGGAATCGCTCAAGAAGCTGTTCAATCCGGAGTTCCTCAACCGCATCGACGAGAGCATCGTGTTCCACGCGCTAACGAAGGAACACATCAAGGTGATCATCGACATCTCCACAAAGAAGCTGTTCAAGCGCCTCGGCCACATGGGTCTCGCGCTGGAATTCGACGACGACGCGAAGGACTTCCTCGCCGACAAGGGCTTCGATCCGAATTACGGCGCGCGTCCCCTGCGCCGCGCGCTGCAGAATTTCGTCGAGGATCCGCTCGCGGAGGAGATCCTCAAGGGACGCTTCCCCGAGGGCAGCCGCATCCTGGTGTCGATGAACGAAGATAAGGATGCTTTTGTCTTCAATTCTGCTTCCGGTGCCCCGCCGGCTGCCCCGCCCGCGGACGACAAGGGTCCGGCCGAGGAGGACAAGGGTCCGACCGAGGAGCACAGCACGGTCGATCACGGCGAGGGCGAGAATACCTGACGGTGCGGGAGCCGGAACGCGCATCCTATGAAAAACGAAAGCGGCAGAAATCTGCCGCTTTTCTTTTCTCATGAATCCGGATTCCGTCGCCGGTGACTGCGCTCAGTTCAACCGGGCTTTCAGGAAGAAGCGCGGGATCTCCGCCTCGAAGGTGCTGCCGTCCTCGCGCTCCATGGTGTAGGTCCCTTCCATCGTGCCCTCGAAGGACTTCAGCACGCAGAAACTGTTGTAGTTGTAGGTCATGCCGGGATTCACCGACGGCTGCTCGCCGACCACGCCCTCCCCTTCGACCTCGTAATCCTGCGCCGCCGAGTCGTGAATGTACCAGTGCCGCCGCAGGAGCCTGACCGGCGCCGGTCCGTCGTTCCTGATGCTGATGAAATACACGAAGAAGAAACTCTGCTTCATGACATCGGAGCGGTCCTCGAGGAAGTAGCTCTGGACAGTGACGGTCAGGCCTTCGGTGGTTTTGGTATATGCCGGCATGCGTGCACTTTCGAGGATTGAATGGTACCTCATACGAACATCGGCGGCTGGGGATTGGTTCATCCCGCCGTCGGGATCATTCCCCGCGGACCCGTGCGCGAGTCATGCCGGTCAGTAGCGGTCCAGTTTGAAGCTTTCCCCGAGGTACATCCGCCGCGCCTCCTCGTCGTTCGCGAGCTTCTCCGAATCCCCCTCCATCAGGATGCTCCCGTCGAACAGCAGGTACGCGCGATCCACGATCGACAGCGTTTCGTGCACGTTGTGATCGGTGATCAGCACGCCGATGTTGCGCTTCTTCAGCGCGATCACGATGCGCATGATATCCTCCACCGCGATCGGATCGACGCCGGCGAAGGGTTCGTCGAGGAGGATGAAGCTCGGATTCGTGGTCAGCGCGCGCGCGATCTCGGTGCGCCGGCGTTCCCCGCCCGAGAGCATGTACCCCTTGCTGGACCGGATATGCGCGATGTTGAAATCCTGCAGGAGTTCATCGGCCCTGGCCTTCCGGGCCGCCCGGTTCAATCCCATCACTTCGAGCGTCGCGAGCAGGTTCTCCTCCACCGTCAGCTGGCGGAACACCGAAGCCTCCTGCGGCAGATAGCCGATGCCCAGGCGCGAGCGCTTGTACATGGGCATCCGCGTGATGTCCTCTTCATCGATGAACACGTGACCGGAGGTCGGACGGATCATGCCGGTGATCATGTAGAACGTGGTGGTCTTGCCTGCGCCGTTGGGACCCAGCAGTCCGACGATCTCCCCCTGCCGCACCGACACGCTGGCGCCCTTCACCACGAAGCGTTTCTTGTACCGCTTCCGGAGTTCCTCCGACCGCAGGATGCGGTTGCCGCCGCGCCGCGCATCGGACGCCGCGCTCGCACGCGGCTCCGTCTCCGGCGGGTTTCCCGGCACGGAGCTCGGCGGGTTTCCCGGCACGGAGCTCGGCGGGTTTCCCGGCACGGAGCCCGGCGGGTTTCCCGGCACGGAGCCCGGCGGGTTTCCCGGCGTGGGGACGTCAGCTTCGTTCATGGCTGTGCTTCCTTTCGAGATGAAAAAGGGATTCCGCGTTGCGGGTCGTGATCGTCGCGATATGCGCCGGCGTCTGATGCCGCGCCAGGGCGAAGCGCTGCGCGATGAGCGGGATGAACGCGGGTTCGTTGCGTCTGCCGCGGTGGGGCACGGGCGTCATGAAGGGCGCGTCGGTCTCGATCAGCAGCCGGTTGTCCGGCACGTACGAGAGCACCGGATCGAGCGTGCTTTTCTTGAATGTCACGTTGCCCGTGAAGGAGATGTGGAAGCCCGCATCGAGCACCGCCGCCGCGTAGCGCGCATCGGAGCTGAAGCAGTGGAAGTGTCCGCGAAGGCTGCCATCCTGGTGTTCGCGCACGATGGCGAGCAGGTCATCGTCGGACTCGCGGTTGTGCAGTATCACGGGAAGCCCGAGTTCGCGGGCGACCTCCAGCTGCGCATGCAGGATGCGCTGCTGCGTCGCGGCCGGACAGAAATCGTAGTAGTAGTCCAGTCCGATTTCGCCGATGGCGACGACCCGCGGCTGCCGCGCGATCCGGCGCAGTTCCTCCGCGAAATCATGGGGCACGACTCCCGCCTCGTGCGGATGGACGCCGGCCGCGACATACACACCTTCGTGCAGCGCCGCGATGGCGGCGGCCTGGTGAAAGGAGGGGAAATCGGTGGCCGGGATGATGATGCGCGTCACACCCGCGGCATGCGCGCGACCGAGGACCTCGTCGAAATCATCGGCGAAATCCTCCCAGTAGAGGTGACAGTGCGTGTCGATGTATTCGTCGATGTGGATGCTCACGCCGTGCCCTCGTGATCCGCGAAGAATGCCATGCTCGCGAAGGTGACCGCCGACGCGCGTTCTTCCTCGTGCCACTGCTGGTAGTCGAGCAGCACAGCCCGCGCGGGCTTCACCAGGTCGAAAAAAGTCGTGATGCAGGCGAAGCCGTCGATCCTGGAGGCGTTCCTCGTCGCGCGCAGGGAGGCGTGGAAACGCCCGTAGTCGCAGGCCTCGAGCGCGGCGAGCTGCTCGTGGTCCGACTCCCTCGTGGCGGCAAGCATGTCCGCGGCGTCGAAATCATCGCCGAATTTCCTGCCGATGTGGGACCAGTCGACGCTGAGCACGAAGGCCACCTTCCGTCCGAGTTTGCTGACCGCGGTGCGGAAGGCGTCCTGGAACGCCGCGTATTTTTCATCCGCCTGCGCCCGCGAACCCTCGACGAGAAACTCCTCGAACGACGTGCAGAGAATGGGGACGATGCGCACGCGCTCGTTGCCGAAGAGGTGCTGCAGGAAGACCACGGGAAACTCGATCGAATGCTCCTGCCGGTGCGCCACGTCCCGATGCGTGAAGATGTCGCCGCTCCCGGCGCGGATTTCCCGCACGAATTCGCGGTCGGTGCGCAGCGTGCCGAGCGGCGTCACGAAATCCTTTTCGGTGAGGATGAACAGGTCTTCGTAGGAATAGTGACTCGTGCCGAGAATGACGACCGTGTCGACGTCCGCGTGCGCGAGCTGGCGAAATGCGGGCACGTAGACCTGCGGACCGATCTGCAGGTCGATGTGCGGGGTGAGCACGCCGAGCAGTCCCCCCTCTTCCACGGCCGCTCCGTCCGCGTCGAACAGCTCCTGCAGGAAGTCGCGCAGTTCCTCCGCGTCCTCGGGATACGAGTTTCCGGCATGCGCGGCGGGACGGAAATCCTGGGCGAGCCACACCGCGTCCAATTCCTCCCTGCGCAGCCGGCTCCGCGCATTGTCGAGGAAGCAGTAGCGGTCCAGCGCGGTGACGATATCGAGGATGAGATTCCCGTCGACGCGGACGCCGGTCTCGGTGTGGATGTTCGCGAGCAGCTGGTCGACGCTCGTGCTTCCGTCGAACAGCTGCAGCAGCGCCATGGCGGCGGGCTTGAATACGAGTATTTCCTCTGAATATCCGGAAGGATCGCGCAGGAGCATCAGCTCCTCGCCGTCGTCGCGGATCGGAATGATTTCAAGATCCTGCCGCAGCCGGGGAATCGCGTCGCTCATGGAGTCGAAAATTTCAGGCATCGGCGTCACCGGAATCAGCGACGGTTTCATGTCCCCCTTCCCGCGCGGCGCCCTCCGGCCACGATGCGGAATACTTCAGGCAGCTCACCTGATGTCCGCTCCTGTCGCTGGCGAGCCGCGGCACCACGTGCCGGCAGTCCGCAAAAACCTCGGAGCATCGGGTATGGAAGGCGCAGCCGGTGGGGATGCTGACCGGGCTGGGCACGTCGGACCCGAGTGGCGGACGCACGCGCGGGTGGTCCGGATCCGCCACCGGAGCGGAGGCGAGCAGTGCGCGGGTGTACGGGTGCAGCGGCGCGTTGATGACGGCTTCCGTCGTGCCGAGTTCCACCATGCGGCCGAGGTACATCACGGCGATGCGGTCGGAGATGTGCCGCACCACCGAGAGGTCGTGGGAAATGAACAGATACGTCAGGTTGAGCGCTTCCCGCAGGTCCGCGAGCAGATTGAGGATCTGCGCCTGGATGGACACGTCGAGGGCCGACACCGGCTCGTCGCAGATGAGGAACCGCGGTTCCACCGCCAGCGCGCGCGCGATGCCGATGCGCTGCCGCTGTCCGCCGCTGAACTCGTGGGGATAGCGCCGCGCGTGGAAATCGTTGAGTCCCACCATGCGCAGCAATGCGCTGATGCGTTCCGCCGTTCCGGTACGGGGCACGATGCCGTGGACCTGCAGCACCTCCCGCAGCATCGAGCCGACAGTCAGGCGGGGATTGAGCGAGGAATACGGGTCCTGGAACACCAGCTGCATCTTCTTGCGCAGCGTGCGCAGCTGCCGCTTGTGAATGCGGGTGATATCCGCTCCCTGGAACACCACGCGGCCGCTGGTCGGCGGCAGCAGCTGTAGCAGCACGCGGGCGAGCGTGCTCTTCCCGCATCCGGATTCACCGACGAGACCCAGCACCTCGCCTTCGCCGATGTGGAAGCTCACATCGTCCACGGCGCGCACGTACTGGCGTGACGCGCGCAGCAGTCCCGCACGAATGGGAAACCATTTCTTGAGATGTTCGACTTCGAGCAATGCGCCGGTCACACAAGGCCTGTTTCTTTCTATTAAGGAAAGATAGCAAACATCCGGATGCGCCGCCAAACACGGCTTTCCGTCCATCCTGCGGCTTTCCGTCCGTCGCGCGGCCGTCCGCTTCCTTCGATTCCAGGCGTCGAATGTCTATATTACCGCTGTAACCAGCGTACGTTCATTCCGTACACGATTTCATGTGCCTTCATCGTCCGAAGCCGGAAGTCGCACGTATTCATCGATCATGAAATTTCGTCAGCGGTTCATCCTCACCGTCGCAGCGGCGGCTCTCGCACTGGATTTCATCTACGTGTTCATCCTGCGCGTGCTGACCGCATCCGGAGCGCTCGAGGGCGACCTGTTTCACAGCATCCTCGTGCTCGTCGCCTTCGCGGGCGGCGGCTTCTACTATACGCGCGCGACGAGCGGCGACGACCAGCAGCCGATGCAGCTGATCGGGCGCACGGTTATCGCCGCGACCGGCTATCTCCTTCTGATCGGCGTCATCCAGCTCTCGGTAGACCGGCAGTTCCTCCACTCCGACGGACTCATCGCACCGGCGTCCTCCTCCGCGCTCGTCACCGCGATCGTGATCGCGGTCTTCGGCGGTATCTGCGCGATCGTGGTGTTCGCCTCGCTCTCGCGGCTCGTCTTCATCAAACGGCGGAAGAATACCAGACGCAATTATCTTTTGTTCATAATCGTCGCGAGCCTGTACGTGCTGCTCGAATACCTCAGCGGGGAGAACGGATTCGGGCTGCGATCGCTTGACGTGCTCGCGGACATCGCGTACGGACTCACCATCGTCGGCATTCTCATCAACGCCTTCCACTTCTCCTGGATACTCGTGCTCACGCGCCGGGAGAAGCTCGTGAATCTGCTGCTCTCGCTGTTCGGTTTCGTGTTCTTCTTCATTCTTTCCATCCATGCCGGCGGAGGCGAGGCGCTGCATGACGGTCTGCGCGCCTACCATCCGATGCTCTATGCCTTCGTCACGATCTCGTTCCACTTCGGTACCGCATACATGGGCATCGGTTTCGCGAGCACGCTGCTGCATCTCCCGACGGCGAAGGAATTCGACCGCAAGAAGATGGAGATCTCGACGCTGCAGAACCTGAGCCGGCTCATCACGCAGGTGTTCGATTTCGACGAACTGATGGCGACGACCACGCATCTCGCCCTGGAGGTCAGCGAAGGCCACGCCGCGTGGCTGGAACTCATGCCGTCGAACGGGAAGGCTCCCCGCGGCGGCCGTGCGGCGCAGGAGAGCACGATCATCCGCAATTCACTGAAGAACATCTCTCCCGAGGATATTTCCCTGCTGCGCACATCCGACGGACTACCGCTGCAACAGCTGGTGCTCGACGCCGCGCGTCCCGTGCTGGTGCAGGATTTCGGTTCCGACCGGCGACTGGCGGTATCCACGCGCACGCTGAAGGACATCGGCACCCTCGTGATGGTGCCGCTGAGCGGACACGGCGAGACCATCGGACTGCTCTGCGTCACGCGGAAGGAGCCGTACGCCTTCGACAAGGATGCGGTGAACGTGCTGACGGCCTTCGCCGACATGGTGTCGGTGGCGATCGAGAACAGCACCCTCATCCGTGAATCCATCGTCAAGGAACGGATGGAACAGGAACTGCTGGTCGCCCAGCAGATGCAGCGCAGCCTGCTGCCGCAGGACCTCCCTTCCTCCCCGCGCTTCGAGATCGCGGCGCGGTCGATCCCGGCGTACGAAGTCGGCGGCGATTATTACGACGTGCTCCCGCTGGACGATACGCATCTCGGTTTCGTGGTCGGCGACGTGTCGGGCAAGGGCGTCTCCGCCGCGCTGTACATGGCGCAGGTGAAAGGAATCTTCCAGGCACTGAGCGGGAACAGCGCTCCGACGCGGGACATTCTCATCCGCATGAACACGCCGCTCTGCAACAGCATGGAGCGCAAATCCTTCATCAGCCTGCTGTACGCCGTACTCGATACCCGCACGGGAGTGCTCTCCTTCTCGCGCGCGGGACACTGTCCCCTGCTGCATGTGCGCCGCGGCGCATCGAACTACCTTCAGCCCGAGGGAATGGCGCTGGGGCTCGACAGCAGCGATCGCTTCGCGCAGACGCTCCGGGAGGAAGTCATCCGGCTCGAGCCCGACGATGTCGTGGTCATGTACACCGACGGGGTCACCGAAGCGCGCAATCCTCAGGATGAGGAATTCGAGTACCGCCGTCTCGCCGATACTGTCGCGGCCGCGGCCGACAGCGCTCCCGAGCAGATCCTGCGCTCGATTCTGCGCGATGTCCGTGCCCACACCGCGCGCGAGGACGCGGAAGACGACATCACGGTGCTGGTGCTCCGCTGGCGCGGCGGAGTTTGATTGTCATCGAGAATCGATTAATTTGATACGCGAACTAATCCGGAATTGAGGAACCAGGTATGAGTGAATTCTCGGTAGGTATCCGACAACGTGATACCGTGTCCATTCTGGAGCTGAAGGGCTATCTCGACGCCCATACGGCACCGGAACTGGAGAAGGCCTTTCAGAAGCATCTGAACGAGGCCAGGTACAACATCGTTGTCAATTTCAGCGACCTCTCCTACATCAGCAGCGCGGGTCTGGGGGTGCTGATGCAATTCATAGAAGACATCCGGAAGAATGACGGCGACATCAAGTTGAGCAACATGTCCGGCAGGGTGTACAATGTCTTCGATCTGCTCGGTTTTCCGATGCTGTACGAAATTTTCAAGGACGAGGAGGAAGCCGTGGACAAATTTCTGAACAAATCGGAAAATCCGTCGTAAATACTCCGGTGGGCTTCGAGATCCAGATACCGTGGTAAGCCTTGACAACTCAAAATCAACATAATACCCGCGTCCTGCAGATCCAGAGCAAAACGGAGCTGCTCGCCGATATGCGGACCTTCGTGTCCGAAGCGGCGCGGGATTTCGGATTCGGGGAAGGAGATGTCGGCCAGATCGAACTCGCCATCGACGAGGCCTGCACGAACATCATCAAGCACGCATACAAATACAATCCGGACGGTGTCATCGAAATCCGCCTGAGCACGCAGCACGGGCCGAACCGCACCCGGAAATTCATCGTGGAGATTCTCGACAGCGGGGTCTCCTTCGACAGCAGCAAGTACACCGCCCCCGACATGACGGAGTATTTCCGGAAACTGCGCCATGGGGGCCTCGGCATTGTGCTCATGAAGAAACTCATGGACGAGGTGGATTACTGGCCCGCTGTCGGCGAACGCAACACCATCCGCCTCGTCAAGTACCTCCCGTCCTGACTCCCCTCCTTCCGCTCCTCCCATGGCCACCGATTATTCCCACTCCGCCTACGACATCATCTCCGACAGCGCGGCGCTGCTCGAGCTGAGCACGGTGCTGAATGCATCGACGGACCTGGATTTCATTCTCGGCAATATTCTTCTCTCCTCCATGGGCAAGCTCATGGTCACGCGCGGGGTCGTGCTGCTCGAGGCCGACGATCAGGTCTATCGTGTGCGGTCCGTCAAGGGACTCTCCGCGGAGCGCCTCGATTCGATCCACATCATCCCGGTCGGCTGGGACCATGTCGTTCCCGTCGCGTCGCTGGCCGGATCCCCGAACACCTGGGTACGGCAGTTCGCCGAGTGCATCAGATCCTGTGAACTGGAGATCATCATTCCGATGCTGCTCGAGGATCGGATGGTGGGCATCATCGGACTCGGACGGAAGATCACGGGAAGACCCTTCGTCTCCGCCGACACGACCTTCCTCGAATCCGTCGCCGCCGTGGCCGCAACCGCAGTGAAAAGCGCGCTCGCCATCGAGAATCTCCGCCTGCTGAACCGGCGCCTCGACACCAAGGTCCAGGAGATGAACACGCTCTTCGAGATCAGCCGCGAGATGAACACGACCTTCGAGTCCGATGCCATCCTGCGTATCCTCGGTTACGCGCTGATGGGACAGCTGCGCGTGCTCCGCTACGTCGTGTTCACGCACGACGGCGCGGGCCTGCGTCCGGTGATGGTGCGCCTCCCTGATTTCGAGTCCAACGACGAGCATCTGGAATCCCTCGCGTCGCTGCGCGAAACCGTCGCATTCTCGGAACAGCGCCGCCCCGAAAGCGCGCATGAGCAATGGCTCCACGACGCGGGGATCATGACGATCATCCCCATGCTGTCACAGCACAGCCTGCGCGGCGTGCTCTGCCTCGGGGAGCGCGTCGGCGGCGCGACCTTCGACCACACGGAGCTGGAGTACCTGCATGCGCTCGCCAATATCACGATCTCCGCGCTGGAGAACGCGCGGCTGGTCAGGGAGACGATCGACAAGCAACGCATGGAGCAGGAGCTGAGCGTCGCGAAGACGATTCAGAAAGGACTGCTGCCAAAGTCGATTCCCGCGCCGGAGGGCTACGAGATCGCCGCGGTCAACGAGTCGTCGCAGCAGGTCGGCGGCGATTATTACGACGTGATCACGCTGTCGGAACATGAGTACGTCCTCGCCATCGGCGACGTCGCGGGCAAGGGCGTTCCGGCCTCGCTGCTCATGGCGAACGTGCAGGCAGCGCTGCGCACCATCGCGCCGCTGCGCCTGCCGATGCCCGAGGCGACGACGCGCATCAATGCAATCATCCACGCCAACACCGGCGCCGACAAGTTCATCACCTTCTTCTGGGGCATGCTCGACACGCGGGCGCACAGTTTCACGTACGTCAACGCCGGACATAATCCTCCCTATATCCTCTGTGCCGACGGCACACTGCAATCGCTGGATGTCGGCGGACTCATCCTGGGCATCATGCAGCCTCCGCCGCCGTACGCGCAGGCGACCGTCCGCCTGCAGCCGGGCGAGACCATCGTGTGCTACACCGACGGCGTGAACGAGGCCATGTCGAAGGAGATGCACGAGTTCAGCGACGAACGCCTGCAACAGCTGCTTGCGGCGCACCGCGACCTGCCGGCCGACGCCCTGCTGCGGCTCATCCGCGACGAGATCGTCGACTTCACGACCGGCGCGGCTCAGTCCGACGATATCACCATGCTCATCATCAGACGGGTGGGGTGAACCGGAAACCCAGGGCTTCCAGCCTTACCCCCAACAACCCAGGGCTTCCGCCCTGGGCAGGTGTGTTTTGGTGGGCTGGCCAATAGGGTCACCCAGTGGTTCATTCATACCCTCCTACCCCCCTACCCCCCTATCCTCATTTCACATTCGGGGCTTCAAGCCCATATCCCTTCTTCCTGTCCTCCTTCTTGAGGAGGTATCCGAAAAAGGCCGCCAGGATGCCGAGGGTGGCGAAGACGAGCATCGGGATCGTGTAATCGTAGCGCGCGGTGAGATCGCCCGAGGCGATGGCGTCGGCGACGCCGGGATTGACGGCCGTGAGAATGATGCCGATCAGTGCCGGGATCAGGCCGAGTCCCCAGTTCTGGATCAGGAACACCACCGCGTAGGCGGAGCCGAGGTAGCGCTCTTCCACGACTTTCGGCACGGAGGGCCAGAGCGACGCGGGAACGAGCGAGAAGGCCACACCGAGCAGCAGGATGGCGAGAATGTACAGCACCATGCTCGGGGGAGCGATGGCGAAGACGAGGTGCGATACGAAGAGCAGCGCCGCGCCAAGCATCATGGTCGAGGCCGCCTTTCCTTTCTTGTCGATGTAATTGCCGATGATCGGCGTCAGCAGGATGGTGCCCACCGGGAGCAGTCCCGAGATGAGTCCGCCGACCTCCGCGCTGACGTCGAGCTTGTTCTGCATCATGTTCACCGCGTATTTCAGGAAGGGAAACACTGCCGAGTAGAACAGCACGCAGAGCAGCGAGATGTACCAGAAGGCCTTGTTCGTCACGATCTTTCCGAGGTCGCTCAGCTTGAACTCCTCCTCCGGCGCGGTGTCGGTGTCGACGCCGAGCGAACGGTCGAACGGCTTGTCGAAGGCGACCACGTAGGTGATGAAGGTGAGCACGCCGATGGACAGCAGGGCGCAGCCGACGACCACCGAGCGCATGGGCGCATCACCCGCGATCATGGCCGAGAAGAAGAAGGCGACCGACGCACCCATGCGGGCCGTGGCCATCTCCATGCCCATCGCGAGCGCGAGTTCCTTGCCCTTGAACCATTTCACGATCGCCTTCGAGACGGTGATGCCGCACATCTCCACGCCGATGCCGAAGATGGCGTAGCCCACAGAGGCGAGCTTGGCGGACGCGGGCATCCACGTCATGAACGAGTTGAACAGATCGAAGCCGAAGCCGCCCGCGTTGTAATAATCCGTCAGCGCGTAGAGCTTCAGGAGTCCGCCGAACAGCATCATGAAGGTCGAGGCGATACCGGTGAACCGGATGCCGAACTTGTCGAGGATGATGCCGGAGACCAGCAGGAATCCGAACATGTTCAGATAATACTCCGAACCCGAGAAAGTGCCGTAGACTTCCGGATTCCATTTGTAGCTGACTTCCAGCAGCTGCTGCAATGGAGCCAGCATATCGACGAAGAAGTATGCGGCCAGCATTGAAAAGGCGATGAGGAAGAGCGCCGTCCACCGGGCGGCCTTCGATTCGTTGAGCGCGGTCTTGATCTGTTCCATACAGTTGGTGTGTTGGTGGTGTATGAGGGTGTTGATTAACCGGTCTCGTCCAGCCGCGCGCATCGCGAAAGCGCGCATCGCAGCCGCGCGCATCGCGACCATGAGCGCGCTACAGCGGCGTGCCGTCCGCGCGGTGCAGCGTGATCCAGGTGCGTCGCGCCAGCTGCTGGAAAAATACCTTCAGTCGGCCGTTCACGGGTTCGATGCGTTCGCCGAATTTCTCCTGCATGCGCTCGGCAATCGCGCCGACGGGGGTCTCCCCGTCGCACTGCAGCCAGACGAAGGAGCCGACGTCGTCGAGACGCGTACGCACATGCGGACTCTTCCATCGCGGCACCAGGTGGCGCAACATCCAGCCTGTCTCGAAGCGCGGCATCTTCACGGTGACGATGCCTTCGTCATCCACGTCGAACTCGCGGGTGCGGCGTGGTATCAGTTCGAGGAGATTGAGAGTTTCTTCTTTTTTTCTTCGGAACATGCGTCTCGTGCGGAGATGGTGAAGGACAGGATTCCGCGGCCTTCCTGCCCGCGTCATGCGGGGATACAATGAAGAATCTCCCGGCAGCCCGGGAGATTCTTCTTCACGCATTATCGAAAGGATCAGTGCACCGCCGTGGGCGGAGCGGGTTCGTCGGGACGTCCGGCGTTGCTGATGGGAATGCGCACCAGCACCCAGCCGATGATGAGCATCACGACGAGACTGACGAGGAACGACGGATCGTCGAAGACCGCGCCGGGGAACATCTTGACGGCGTTGAAGCCCGCAAAGATGAGTCCGACCAGCGCCTCTCCGGCGATCAGTCCCGACGCCAGCAGCACTCCCGTATTCTCGACACGGGCGTCCTGCGCGGCGTTGAGCTTGCGCTTCGCTTTGAACATGTCGACGAGGCCTTTCATAAGACCGCCGATGAAAATCGCGAAGGTGGTTTCCAGCGGCAGGTACATGCCGACGCTGACGAGCATCGGGCTCTTCACCTGCATGAGAATGAAGGCCGCGCCCATGAGCATGCCGACGATGATCAGCGGCCAGGCCATCTGCTGCTCCACTATGCCGCGGGAGAGGATGGCCATGAGGCTGGCCTGCGGCGCGGAGAGTTCGCGGCTTCCGAAGCCGCCGGTATAGCCAAGGCGGAGTCCGTTCTCGATGTCGCCGTTGTTGAGGAAGACCAGCACGCCGAACATGACGAAGCCGGCCAACACCACGCCGATGATATCGCCGACCTGCATTTTCCAGGGCGTACCGCCGAGGATATGTCCGGCCTTGAGGTCCTGCAGCATCTCACCGGCGACCGCGGCGGCGACGCAGACGATGGCCGCCACGCCGAGCACGGATGCGACGCCGTGCGTCTCTTCCGCGCCGAGCACGACCATGAGCAGCGCGGTCACGACCAGCGCCGTGAGCGTGAGTCCGCTGATGGGATTGTTGCTCGAGCCCATGATACCGACGAGGTATCCCGACACGGCCGCGAAGAAGAATGCGAGGATGATCATCACCGTCGCCGCCACGAAGGCGACGAGGAAGGTGGTGTTGAACAGATAGAACGTGATGAGGAAGGTGGCCACTGCGACGGCGAAGATTCCGAAGAGCGTCCACGTGAAGGGAATGTCCTTCTCCGTGCGCTCGATCTCGGACGCGTGTCCCGCCGCGGCTTTCTTCACGTCGCTGATGGAGCGCGCGATGCCGGCGGTCAGACTCTTCCGCATCTTGAAGAGCGTGAAGGACGCGCCGACGAGCATGCCGCCGATGGCGATCGGACGCACGATGAATTTCCACACCTGGTAGGCGGAATTGATCCAGGCCTTTTCCCAGGCCGCCGTATGCGAGAGCGACGGATCGGCGGTCTGGAGCGCCGCGATCATCGCGTCGATGTTGAGATAGGGCGCGATGAAGTAGAGGATGATCGGCGTCAGGAGTCCCCACGCCATGATGCCGCCGGAGAAGTTCAGCGACGCGAGCTTGGGACCGATGATGTAGCCGACGCCGACGTAGGCGGGACTGATCTTGAACGAAGTCAGCACCATGCCGCCCGTTCCGGCGACTCCTTCGCCGCCCGTGCCGAGGGGCACTTTATCCATGCCCGTGATGGTCGTCTTCGAGAAGGAAATGAAGCGTTCCCACAGGGGCAGGAAAACCTTGAATTCCGCGAGCGCCTTGACGAGCGCGCCGCCCAGCATTGCGCCGAAAAGATATTTCGAGCCGCCGCCACCGCGCTGGCCGGCCTTGTGGATCTCGGACGCCGCGACGGATTCCGGATACGGAAGCTCCGGATCTTCGACCATCACGCGGCGCAGCAGCGCGACGAACATGATGCCCAGCACACCGCCGGAAATCAGGATCAGCGTCGAGGTGATGTAGTTCGACGTGGTGTAGAAATCCGGCCAGATGCCGGCGACGAAGAACGCGGGCAGAGTGAAGATCGCACCCGCGGCGACGGATTCGCCGATGGAGCCGACGGTACGCGCCATGTTCTCTTCGAGGATCGTTCCCTTCATGGCCTTGAGCAGCGCCATGCCGATGACCGCGGCGGGGTATGTGGCGGCGATGGTCATACCGGCCTTGAGGCCCAGGTATGCGTTGGCCGCACCCAGCACGACGGCGAGAACGAGACCGATGAGCAACGCGCGCAGCGTGAACTCCTTCATATCCGTGTCCGCAGGGACGAACGGAACATGTTTCGTCTCAGCCATACAATTCTCCTGAGTGAAGAAACGTTGATGATATGAACTCGAATGGAATGATCTGTCGGGGCTCACATGAGTGAAGTCGGAAGGCGTACCCACGCAATCGTGAAAGTTACGCAGGAAGGTGTACAAACACAAGAAGAGCGGCGCCGGGGCCGCTCTTCTTGTTGCACGCATGCTGCGCTGGTATGGCGACGCGGATATGTCCGCTGCCGCCACGCGCTCACTTCTGCTGCATGTCCGACTCGAGCTGCTTCCGATGCTCCTCCTCCCGCTGTTCCTCCAGGCGCCTCCGCGCCTCCTCCGGATCGGAATCATGGATGATCTCCGTGCCGTCGTCGGCGCCGACGACAGGGGGTTGGACGGGCGTGCCCTTCCCCGCGTCGGGATCGATAATGCCCAGCATGTCCTTCTCGAGCGAGGCGAGCGGCGACTCCACGATGCGGCCGAGTTCCTTTCCGCCGCGGATGAATATGAACGTGGGAACGCGGTCGACGTTGTACTGCGACGCCTCACCGTTGGGACTGCGCTTCTCCCGGTCGACGCCGATCATCTGCAGCTTCTCGGGGGGAAGGTTCTTCGACTGCAGGATGCGGATCATGCGCGGCACCTCGCGGCGGCTGTCGGAGCACCAGGTGCCGAGCACGCAGATGATATCGATGTCGGAGAGAAGTTCGGGAATGCGGTCGACGTACCCGGGCACGGGCTGATAGCCGAGATACTCCTCGCCGAACCATCCCGGCAGATCGAGCAGGTCGGACACGGTAATCGGACCGGTAAGTATTTTTTCTTCCTGCGCCCGCAAAGCCGGAGACAGGGCAAGCGTCAGGAGAGCAGCGGCGATGAGAATGCGTTTCATGACTTCATCCTTGAAAAAAGTACATCGGGGTTTTACCTGTCGGACGCCCGCGGTGTTTCCGCATGGTATCTGCCGTCCTGCGCCCAGCTGAGCTTGGTGCGCAGTGTTTCAAAATACTTCGGCCCGAGATCCTTGACAAGGGCGACGCCACGCGCGCCGCGGCGGATTTCCATCTCGATGCTCGTCTGCTCGTGCAGGATCGTGACCCCGTCGGCCATGGCCATGACGAAGCCCTCGTCGGTGCGGGCGCATACGGTGATGATGCTGTCACCGTTGACGATCACGGGACGCGCGGTCAGCGTGTGCGCGCTGATGGGGCTGATCACGATGACGTTGCTCGACGGGACCACCACCGGACCTCCGGTCGCGAGCGAGTAAGCGGTCGATCCCGTGGGCGTCGAGATGATGATGCCGTCGGCCAGGAACGATGCGAGGAAGTCGTCGTTGACGTAGGCATCGATGCTGATCACTTTCGCGGTGCCGCTCTTGGCGAGCACGATGTCGTTGAGCACCGCGTACACGCGGTCGTCGCCCGGGCGCTGTCCCGTCAGCGTCATGCGCTTCTCGACGCTGTACCGCGAGGCGAGTATCTCATCGATCGCCCAGAACACTTCATCCACACCGACGTCGGCGAGAAAGCCGAGCTTCCCGAGATTGACGCCGAGCAGTGGCGTGCCGTGCGGCAGCGCGTGCTGCACGCTCGCAAGCAGCGTGCCGTCGCCGCCGAAGACGATGATGACGTCCGCGCGCGCGGCGATGTCCTCCCGCGGGGCGTGGGGACGCCGCGGTTCCGGTCTCGCGGGCAGCAGCTGATCGACTTCGTCCTCGACGATATAATCGATGCCGCGCTTCTCCATGAATTCGAGCGTCCGCCGCACCGCTTCGATCGCGGCGGGCTTGCCGACGTTTCCGAAGATTCCTAGTACCATGGTACCACCTTCCGACAAGGGACCATATCGACCGTCATTCGTTCAGCAATATCGTCATGGGACAAGCTCGACGCGGCGCACGCCCGGACAGGCCAGCATGAGAGTCCGCTCGACACCCGCGCGCAGAGTCATGATCGACAGTGAGCAGGAAGCGCATTCGCCGAGGAAGCGCACTTCGACGATGCCGTCGGGATACACGGAGACGAGTTCGACATCGCCCCCGTCTCCCTGCAGATAGGGACGCACGCTCTCGAGCGCTTCGCCGAGCGCCGCGCGCGCTTCCTCGATATTCTCGAACGCCATCGCCGTGCCTCATCAGAGTGAGATGTCTATCGCCGGTGCGGACGGCTGCGTCAGGTTCCGCTCCGAGATCTGTCCGGCGAGCTGCATCGCCGCTTCACGGAAACTGGCGGAAACAGGGCTCTCCGGTTCCAGCTCCACGATGGGCACGCCCTTGTCGCCGCCCTCGCGCACGCGCGTCGTGATGGGGATCTCTCCGAGGAAGGGCACGCCGAGTTCCTCCGCCGTGCGACGGCCGCCGCCGTAGTCGAAAATTTCGTCACGCTCGCCGCAGTGCGAGCAGACATAGTACGACATGTTCTCGACGAGTCCGAGGAGAGGCACCGACACTTTTTCGAACATCCGCACGCCCTTGCGCGCGTCGGCCAGCGCGATATCCTGCGGGGTCGTGACGATGACCGCGCCGCTGAGCGGCAGCGCCTGCGAGAGGGTCAGCTGTATGTCGCCGGTGCCCGGAGGCATGTCGAAGAGCAGGTAGTCGAGCTCCTCCCAGTCCACGTCGCTGAGGAACTGCTTCAGCGCGCCGCTGGCCATGGGACCGCGCCAGATGAGCGCGTCCTCGGGCTTGACGAGAAAGCCGATGGACATGAGCTGCACGCCGTAGCTCTCCGTGGGAAGCAGGCGCGTCTTTCCGCCGTCGCCGGTGTAGGCGCGCGGCTGGGTGTGCACGTCCATCATGAGCGGGATACTGGGACCGTAAATGTCCGCGTCGATCAGTCCCACGCGGGCGCCGGCCTGTGCGAGCGCGACGGCGAGATTGACCGCGACGGTCGATTTCCCGACGCCGCCCTTCCCGCTCGCCACGGCGATCGTGTTGCGCACGCCCGGAACGATGCTGTTCTTCATCGCGTCGCCGGCGGAGGGCACGCTCACGGTCAGATCGATCGTGACCTCGCCGAGACCGGGCAGATGCTGCCCCAGCGCCTTGCGCAGCTGCTGCTCGAGATCGGCCTGCGTGAACGCGGGCGGGATTTTCATGTCGAGCAGGAAACGTATATTCGTACCTGTAATGGCGATATCGTGGATCATTCCCGCCGCCACCACATCCATGCTCATATAGGGAGCCTGCACGACGCGCAGGGCATTGAGAACATCCTGTTCATTGAAACTGGCTGAATCGGCCATGATACTCCTCGAGAAACAGATGAAAGAAATTTCGCCGCGCGCGTGAAACGGCGCGGATCGTGTAATATAAGAAGAACGCGGCAGTTGCGCGCGCGGTTCAGGAGGGAGTAGTGAGGCCGGGTACGGGGAAGGTCAGCACGAAGGTGGCCCCGGAGCCGGGACGCGATTCGACCTCGATGCTGCCGGCGTGCTCCTTCATGATGTAGTAGCTGAGCGTCAGCCCGAGTCCCGTGCCGGTGCCGGACGAGGAGGCGGTGAAGAAAGGATCGAAGAGGTGTTTCAGCTTTTCCTCGCTCACGCCCGGACCGCTGTCGGTGACGCGTACGCGCACGGTTTCCGCGTCCTGCATGCCGCTCACCACGATGCTGCCGCCCTCGGGCATCTCGTTGAGCGCGTTGCTGATCACGTTGTGAAACACCTGCACGAGCATGTCGTGATTGCCGATGACGAACAGCGCGTCCCCCGGGAAGTGGTGGCTTATGCGCACGCCGTGGTAATGGGGATGCGTGGAGGCCGCGTCGATCACCTCGGCCAGCACCTGTTCGACGCTCACCCGCGTGCGCGCGAACTGGGGTTTGGGCTTGCCGAGCGAGAGCAGGTTGTCGACGATCAGACCGGCCTTCTTCACGCCGGTGGTGATGGTCTGGATGCACTTCTGCCGCACGTCGTCGGGGAGCCCCTGCTCGTTGAGCAGCTGCGCGGCGGACAGCGCGTAGCTGAGCGGATTGCGCAACTCGTGCGCGATGCCTTCGGCGAGGATGCCGATCTTGGCGAGCTTGCGCGACTGCTGGAACTCGAGTTCGCGCATGCGCTGCTCGGTGATGTCGTGTTCGATCCCGATGAAATGCGCAGCCCCGATCGGCGCGGACAGCCGCTGCCACTGCGCACGCACGGCGCGCAGACTGCCGTCGGGCATGATGCGCTCGGATTCTCCGTCGAAGACCGCACCTTCGCGAAGCGTCGTCATCAGAGCGGAGCGGAACGGGAGCGCGAAGAGCAGGGCGTCGATGACGGACTGTCCCACGAGCTGCGCGGGCTCCCATCCGGTGTGCTGCAGCACCGCGGGATTCGCGTGGATGATGCGTCCCGATGCATCGAGCGCGTACACCGCATCGGGAAATGTACGCAGCAGTTCCGCGATCTGCGGGGGAAATGCCGGTTTGTTTTTCCTCATCCTTTCCGCTCTGTCCCTTTGCGTGCCGCGGGCACGCTATTCGCGTTCAAGACCGTACTCGCTGACTTTCTTCAGCAGTGTTTTATAGGTGACCCCCAGCATACGCGAGGCGCGCGCCTTGTTCCAGCCCGTCTTCCTGAGCGTCTCGAACACGACCCGCCGCTCGACTTCCGAAATGCGCCGCTTCACCTGATCCCGGAGCGATGTGCCGGCGGTCGCGAGGCCGTGTGAGAGGTCCGTGACAGGCGCCGCGTGCATGCGCGGAAGCGGCAGCTCGATGTCGGCGACGCCGATGCTGCCCTTCGCGGACAGCACCGCCCGGCGGACCGTGGACTTGAGCTGATGCACGTTGCCCGGCCAGTGATAGGCGACGAGCATGTCGAGCGCGGCAGTCGAGAATCCCTCGACCTCGCGCTCGAGTTCCGCATTGGACTCGGCGAGGAATTCCGCTGCGAGAGCGGGAATATCCTCACGGCGGTCGCGGAGCGGGGGCACGACGAGCACCGCATCGCCGCAGAGCGTGCGGAGGCGGCCGTCCGTCGCCCCGGCCTCGGCATGCCTGTCCGCGGGGACCGTTGACGCGAAGATCAGCCGCGCCGTGATCGCGACGGATTCCCCGCTTCCCGGGCGGTGGAACTCCTTCGCCGTCAACTGCGTCACGAGCGCATCCAGCAGCCGACGGGGCATGTCCGCGATTTCATCGAGCAGCAGCGTCCCCTCCCGCGCGAGTTCCAGCTTGCCGCGGATACCCACCTCGGCGGAGGCGCCGTACAGTTCCTGCCGCAGCAGCGCTTCATCCGCGCCCGTGCAGTCAACGTCAATGAATTCGCCCCGCCTGCCCCCGAGCGCGTGCATCGTGCGGGCGAGCAGGCGTTTCCCGGTACCGATCTCACCGAGGATGAGCACGGGAACATCCGCGGCCGCGAGGCGCATGGCATCACGGGCGAGACGCCGCACCGCGCTGCCGCTGCCCATCGCGGCGAAGGCCGGCGGCAGTTCAATGACGGGCGACAGCGCGTCCCGTGGTGTCGCGCCTTCCCGGTCCGCGCCTTCCCGGTCCGCGCCCTCATGAATCAGCCGTTGCTCGTCCGCGGCGCGCAGGGCGCGCTGGACGGTATCGATCAGGTCCTGGTTGTTGAACGGTTTCGCGACATAGTCGAAGGCCCCGGCCTTGATGGCGTCGACGGCATCCCGCACGCTGGAGAGCGCCGTCATCAGGATCACCGGAAGCCGGGGATCGAATTCCCTGATGCGCGCGAGCACGTCGAAACCGCTGAGCCCCGGCATGCGGATGTCCATGATGACGAGCGCCGGACGGCGTTCACCGATCATGCGCAGGGCGTCATCGCCGCGCGTGGCGGAGCGTGCCGCGTAGCCATGCACCTGGAGCAGATGCGTCAGCACGAAGCAGATCAGGTCCTCGTCATCGACGATCAGTATTTCAAGGCGGCCGCTATCAGGCATGATAAGGGATTCAGCGTCCAGGATGTATTCCGCACTAAATATAGAAAACTCCGAATTCATATCGACCATGGGCAGAAAAAAAAACCGGCCCGCCGCGCGGCGCGGCGGGGAGGAAAGAAAAAGTCCGCACGCGGCGGACTTCCTCTCCTCATCTCGGTCTTTATCTTCCCGTCGGTGCGTGCACGGGGACTCAATCGAAGTCGGTGTTCAGCACGAGCGTGCGCTGCTGAACTCCGTGTTTGGTATGCAGGCGGGCGTAGCATCCGCCTGCGGGGAAAGTTTCGCCGTAGAGGCGAATTTCATGGTAGCCGGATTTCATCTGTTTCCGTTCGAACAGCGTATGCACGACCTGGCCGTAAGTGTTGTAGATTTTCAGGGAAATCTCCTGCGGTTCGTCGAGGGAAAAGGTCACGGTCGCACTCGGATTCAGCGGATACGCGTACTGTGAAAACGTAAACTGAATCTCCATGCCGCTGCTCCGCTGATCGATTCCCGGTTGCATTCACTCTCCTCGAACTGCTGCCCTGTTTCCGCCACGAGGGGCGGGGCTTGCGCCCCGCCTTCCCGTGTCCGGCAATTGTGCTCTCTCTCTTCCACTCTCACTTGTTGAGCACAAGTTTCTGCTGCTGCAGCGCCCCGTCGGCCTCGAGCACCGCCATGTACACGCCGCTCGGGAGCCTGTCTCCGCTGAAGGCGACGGTGTGCAGGCCCGCGTCCATCGCGCTTCCGCGCAGCAGCGTGGCGACTTCCTGGCCGAAGGTGTTGTAGACCTTCAGCGTGACATTCGCCGGCTGCCTGATGGCGAAGCTGATCGTGGTCGCGGGATTGAAGGGGTTCGGGTACGCGGCATAGAGTTCAACGTCCGCCGGCAGTTCGCCCAGCTTGACGAAGACGATATTCGAAAAGTCGGTCGTGCCGTCGCGGTCGATCTGGCGCAGACGGTAGGCCAGTTGCGGCAGGCGCGCGAGATCATCGCCGAGCGCGTCGGCATGCTCGTAGCGCTTCGGGCTGAAGGAGGTGCCGCTGCCGGGCACGAAGGCGACTACCTCCCAGTTCTCGGCATCCGTCGAACGCTCGACCGCGAAGCCGTAGTTGTTCAGCTCCGTGGCGGTCTCCCAGGTCAGGCGCACCGCATCGTCGATATGGCGCGCGCTGAAGCTGATCAGTTCCACCGGGACGGGATCCGTGCCGGTGCCGATGGTGATGTCGCCGAAGCCGGTGGCAGGGCACTGTTTAACGAAGACACGTCCGCTGCCGCCCGTAGCGGTCGAATCGCTGCCGTCGGAGTACCAGTTCCCGCCGCCGACGCCGGCTTGCTCGAAGTTGTCGCTGTAGCGGGCGGAATACACCGATTTGGGTGAACCCTGGATATAGCCGGGGTGAAATTCCACTTCGTAGCAGATGTCGTTGGCGGGCGCGACGTAATCCGGGAAGCCCGGTCCGTTGTCCTGGTCCAGCCCGATCGGCTGCACGACCCAGTAAAACCTATAGCTGTTCGTGGCCTGGTTTTCCGGATGCACCAGGTTGACCGTGCGCACGCCGACACCGCGGAAGGGCTCGGCCTCGGTCGGTCCGTTCCACGAAGGTGTCGTGAAACCATCGAGTTCGCGCGCGTAATTGACGTCGATACGAACGGCGGCTACCTTGTCACACCCGACCTGCCATTCGAAATTGCCGCCGGTCCAGGTTCCGCCGGTTTTCCAGTAGTCGAGGTCCTTGATCACCATGCCCGTAGCCGTCGTGCTGCTCGTGAAGGTGATGAAATACTGGTTCTGGTTATTGTTTTGGCTGCGCATGATCACCGCCTCCTTGCCAAGCCAGACATTTTTGTCGCCGGGATTGAAATTGGTTTGACAATCGATGGTGATGTCGTCGTTGAATCGCGCGTCGGTCAGCAGGAGTCCCGTGGGGCGCGTGATCCAGGTATTGATCCCTTCGCCAAACCAAGTGTGGAGCATGCCGGCCATGCTGACCGTCGCCGTCGTGCCGAGTTTCACGGTCTTCATGGTCCCGATGACCCCTGTCGTCGAATGGATCTGCGTCGGATCCAGGGAGCTGTTGCCCTGCGCGAAGGTGATGGGTCCGTCGAGCTGCAGGCTGACTGTCGGCGTGCCATCGAGGTCGATCTCCGACCCGGCGCCGAGCGTCGTTGTCCCGGTCACGGTCAGTGTGCCGTTCGTGGTCAGGCTGACATTCGCGCCCGCGCCGACGGTGAGGTTCGCCACGCTGGCGGCGGAACCCAGCACGACGATCGCACTGCCAGGAAACACGACGTCGTCGGATGACGTCGGGACTCCAATCGGCGACCAGTTGGAACCTGTTCCCCAATCGCTCGTGCCGCCAACCCAGGTTTTGGTCGCGGCCTGCGCCTGAATCCCGAGCGTGAGCGTACATATTACGGACATATAGATGACGAAACGATTTCTATCGAAAAGTCGCGTTGTCTGCATGGATCTCTCTCCTCAATGATGGAATGTCATGGTGTTTTCACTCAAGTGCCTGTTTTAGTTGCACAAAGCATGCCAAACGTAATTCCTACTATTTTGGATATGATTTGTCCGCATTTATACCCCGGAGGCGCCGCGCGACGGATGTTGAAATGCAAGGAGATAGGACTGTCCGTGAATACGACAGTTCAGGAAAAAGCATTTTTATCCTTTGATCCCGTCCCGGCCCTATCCCATCCCGTTTCACATCGGAAAGTATGCAGGCGGCTGCACAACTATGCAGCCGGTTGAATAGGGAGTGGATTGAATAGACAAGGAAAAGCCGGACCTTTTCATGGATCCGGCTTTTCCTGACAGGAGGAAGAGGAAGCGGTTATCGAAGAACGATCAGGCGTTTCCGGAGAATACCGCTGCTGCCCTGAAATTCCACGAAATATTGTCCGGGCGGAGCCGCGGAGAATGAGAGGGGGATGACCTGCATACCTCCCGATGCGTAGACCGTCTTGCTGAGCTGATCCAGAGGGCGGCCCGCGGCGTCGTAGACGCGAAGCGATCCCTGGCTGTCGTCCGGCAGAGTGAGTTGAACATTCGCGTCGGAACGTGCCGGTTGAGGATAGATCTGAAGGTCCATGGCCACGGGTGCGGAAGCGATTTCCACTACCGAGGAATACTCCGTCGTTCCGTCGCGGTCGACCTGCAGCAACCGGTACCGCACGGTCTTTCCCGCGAGTATCGGGGCCACCTGCCGGTCGATATGCTGATAGGAGCGGGGCGTGGCGGATGTGCCGGCGCCGGCGACGAAGGCGATGTCTTCCCAGAATCCCTGCCCTTCCGATCGCTGCACGTAGAAGCCGTAGTTATTGAGTTCCGTGGCGGTATTCCATTTCAATTCGACGTCGTCGTCGTGGCGCCGGCCCGAGAACGATGTCAGTTCGACGGGCAGGGGACCGTTGTCGGAATCATCGATCCGCACACCGAAGCGCTCGAGAATCGGTCCGATGGGATTGATGTAGGTATAGTTCGTTCCGGAGCGGGCGAACACGAGGCCGATGGGCTGCTTGTTATTGTCGTCCGTCACGACGAGCGACCCCGAATCACCGACATCCACGAAGAGGGAGTTGCTTTCGGCGATGATCTGGTTGATGAACCGCGCCGTTCCGGAGCCGTAATTCATTCCGATCGTTACATTGATCGCCTGTATCCTCGCCGTCGTCAGACCGGTTGTCTTCCCGTATTTCTGCACCCGCATTCTCACAGCGGCGGTCTTGACCGTTGACGACGGAATGCCATAGCCGTCCGGTGGCGTTCCGCTTCTGACGAATGCGGGGGAGGTGCGCACCAGCGCGGCATCCATCAGATTACTCGCGGTCGACAGGTGCACGATCGGTTCGAAATCCGCAAGGCTTCCGAGGGTATCATCGATCAGCTGCGCGCAGGCGACCTCCGACCGTCCTGGTTGGAGGATGCGTTCGCCGAGAACGGCGTAATTCGTCCGCGCGAACACGTGGTTGCAGGACAGGATGAAATACTCGCTGCCATTCGTGACGCGCGCCCCGATGGTGCCGGCCCCGCATACATTCCAGTTGCCGGTCGAAATGCCGATGGGAACGGGACGCACGGCGCGCTCCGTGCCCACGCCGCTGGTCTTGCGCAGCGTGCCGCCCTCGCCGACCGCAGGCGCCGCTTCGGCGAGCGGAACCGGAATGCCCGTGGCGATGAACACGATCGGGACCTCGTCGAGAGCCGGCGGGAGCTGCGGCCTGTCGGATTCGTTCCGGGTCAGTATCGCGATCGCCGGTTCGCCCTCGTCTGTCAATCCGATGCCGATCCCCACGACGCCGTCGAGGGCGAGCACGGCATCGGTCACCTCCGCCTGAAGAGCGGACAAGTACTGAACCGCGGGGTCGTCGGCCGAGAGCAGTCCTTCCAATGCGTCCTCCCCCCTATCCGTCTGCGACCAGGCCCGCGCGGGCCAGAGAAGGACAGACAGACACAGTAACATTGCCGGGAGCAGAAGCAGCGTCGCGATTCCGGCGCGGCCTCTCCTGAATTTTCCTTCCATTACCATACTTCCTCCTGCGACAGACTTCATATGACCGAATCACTCGCGCGTCGTGCGCGGTGGAGTGCGATCTTCATCAGTCAATCTAGGGGTCGTACCTTGCAGCAGTCTGAATCCCGGATTACAGCCTGCTTACAATGGGCTTACAATTTTCTCAGATACGGGACCGTGAGGGGTGCGTGCGGGAGGGATAATGGCAGGACAGACAATGGTAGGACGGACGACGGCAGGGACTGATAATGGCAGGGATGGCCGCACTACATTGCGGTCGTCATAAAAGAAAAATCCGCCGCGGAGGGGGCGACGGATGTTTTCCTCATCTCACTTATCAACGACCCACCGGGGTCGCGTTGACGCGGGTGTCAGGGGATGTCGGTGCTCAGCACCAGGGTGCGCTGCTGAACGCCGTACTTCGTATGAAGTCTCGCGTAGCATCCGCCCGAGGGGAATGTTTCTCCGTAGAGCTTGACTTCGTGGTAACCGGGTTTCATCAATTTCCTCTCGTACAGCGTATGCACCACCTGTCCGTAGGTGTTGTAGATCTTCAGCGAAACTTCCTGCGGTTCATCGAGGACGAAAGTCAGAGTGGCACTCGGGTTCAACGGATACGCGTACTGCGAAAACGTGAACGGGATTTCCATCTCGATGCTCCGCTGCTCGGGTTTCCCGGTTGCATTCACTGTTTCCAACCTGCTTCCTTTCCTCATCCCTCCTCCGGATATATCGGACTGGTTTTCCTTTGGAGCCGATGTCTTCTCGATTGTTCCGCGCGATGTCTCTCCTCGGTCAGCCGCGCAGGTGTCGTCTCAATTCATTGCGTCCATCTCTTGCGTGAACGCGGGGCGGGACCGGAGTCCCGCCCGCGTGTTCGGCATTTGTGCTCACTCTCTCACACTCTCACTTGTTGAGCACAAGCTTTTGATGCTGCACCGCGCCGTTCGCCTCCAGCACCGCCAGGTACACGCCGCTCGGGAGCTGTGCTCCGTCGAAGCTGACCGTGTGCAGTCCGGCGTCCATCGCGCTGCTGCTGAGGATCGTGGCGACCGCCTGGCCGAGGGTGTTGTACACCTTCAGCGTGACGTGTGTCGGCGTTCCGATCGCGAAGCTGATCGTGGTCGCGGGATTGAAGGGATTCGGATAGGCGGCGTACAGCTCGACGCCGTCGGGCAGTTCGCCCGTATTGACGTTAACGATATTCGAATAATCCGTGGTGCCGTCGCGGTCCACCTGCCGCAGGCGGTACGACAACTCCGGCATGCGTTGGAGCTCATCGCCCAGCTCATCGAAGTAGACATAGTTCTTCGGGCTGTAGGACGTGCCGCAGCCGGGCACGAAGTCGACTTCCTTCCAGTTCTCGCGATCCACCGACCGTTCGACATAGAAGCCGTAATTGTTCAGCTCCGTCGCCGTCTCCCAGTTCAGCCGCACCTGGTTGTCCACCACGCGAGCAGAGAAAGAGGTAAGCTCGACGGGGACGGGCAAGGGTTCGCCACCATCCTCGATCGTAAAGTCGCCAAAACCGGAGGTTTCGCACATCGTTGTGTAGAGCCGTCCTGTGCCATTCGTGCCAGAAGTGGCACCATCCTTGTACCAATTTGATGTCCCCGACCAATCAGAGTAGTTGTCCGAATACCGTGCTAACAGTGCAAGCTCTGGTTTGGACGCATCATTAGGGTAGTACTCCGCTGTGACGCAGATTTTGTTGTTATTGGCATGATCTGGACCCCAGTAGTAATCCTGTATCAGTCCGATAGGTTGAACAACCCAATAGCGAAGTACGCCTTCAATCTGCGAATTCATCGGATGTTTTAAATCGACAATTCGAACACCCACGCCCGGGAAGGGTTCGCTCGGCGTGGCGTACCATCCAGACTCCGGCCACGCTTGATTCACCTGGATAGAGATATCGGACGGCACATCGGTTTGGTTGTTTCTAATCGCACCGAATAGCCATGTGAAAGGCCCGTATGTGTTGTGCGCTATGTAGCGTTGCGGCGACTGCGTGGTCAGATCACACCAATAGTCGATGTTCTTAATGACCAAGCCATTTGTGCCAGCGTCGCTGACCGTCGATTTGATGAGATAATACCCCTTTCCCGAGTCATCGATCAGATCAGCGTCCACGTCCAACCATATATTTTGGTAGTTCGGATCGAGACTGATTATTGCATTAAGATACACATCATCGTTAAAGCGGACTGAGGATTGGATTTGGGCGGTACCGAGTGGATTGGTATTGTAAAGATGGACGTCGACAAAACTACCAAAATATGTGTTTCTGAGATCCCCCCCCATTTGTAAAGTACTCGACGACCCGAGATTAATTCCTACTCGTGTGCGCGCATTTGGGTCCGAATAAATCTGCGTGACTGTCTGCGGGTTGCCCGAACTTTGGAGATCCACCAACCCATTCAACTGAAGGGCGGTTATTCCAATGCTGCTCCCCCCAAGATCGATCGAGCCACCCGGCTCCAAGGTAGTTGCGTTTGATACCGTAATGGTCGCAGTGGTCTGGATATTGATCGATACTCCTTGCAAGACCTTCAGCGATCCAAGGTTCAACGCAGTCGTGACCGTGACCTTATTAGAAGCTCCCGAGGCACTGAACACTACATCATCTCCTGGGTGGGGTGTTCCTACATCCCAATTACCTGGATTAGACCAGAGGTAGTCGACACCGGTCTGAACTTTTCCAATCCAGGTGTGGGTGTCCCCCCAAGCCTCCGTCCCGAATCCGAACACGAACAAGAACAATGCGAGTGCTCCCACTATAGAAAGCTGTCTCGATTTTGACATGATTCTCTCTCCTCAGCGATGTTGTCGAGTGTTGCTCAAGTACAATTGCAGGGAAGAGGCGCACAAAGCGTGCCAGAAAATAGTGCATGGGAGTCCGATATCCTGAATACGGGAACGAACGCCGGGTATCGTGAAAAAGATCTCTTATGATGCAAGGGGATACGGCGGGGAGGTTCAAGGAACGGTTGAGGACGCCCCGTAATCGTTGCACACACTCCCTCACCCCTCCCCCGTGAATTCGGGACAAGATGCTCCGCTGAACAGTATGCAGCGGACTGCATGACTATTCAATCCGCTGCATAGGGAAAGCACTGAATAGTGTTTGCATGGGGGAGGAAAGGGAAACGGATTCCCGAGTTGTGGTGATTGAAACATTGGAACATTGGGGCATTGGAACATTGGATATGATGTAAGGCCGAGCCAGCGGCTCGGCCTTATAACGGAAGATTGGATCATCTGCGATGATGTAGGGCCGAGCCAACGGCTCGGCCAACGGCTCGGCCAACGGCTCGGCCAAAGGCTCGGCCATAGGCTCGGCCATAGGCTCGGCCATAGTTACGGCATCAGAAACACACCTGCCCAGGGCGCAAGCCCTGGGACTGTGGCCTCAGGGAAGCCCTGGGACTGTGACCCTGGGGAAACCCTGGGACTGTGGCCTCAGGGAAAACCCTGGGCCTGTTGCCTCAGGGGAAGCCCTGGGATTGTGGCCTCAGGGGAAGCCCTGGGATTGTGGAAATGAATGGAGGTATTGGGGTAGGGGGATAGGGGGGTAGGGGGGTAGGGGGATAGGAGGACAGCTGGACTGCTGGACAGCTGGACTGCTGGACTGCTGGACTGCTGGACAGCTGGACAGCTGGACTGCTGGACAGCTGGACTGGTGGACAGCTGGACTGGTGGACAGCTGGACTGGTGGACAG
>CAZWNO010000019.1:7046-17249 GCA_964635845.1 uncultured Chromatiales bacterium | reverse complement strand
GGTGGACAGCTGGACTGGTGGACAGCTGGACTGGTGGACAGCTGGACTGGTGGACTGGAAGACAGGTGGACTGGAGAACAGGTGAACAGCTAGACAACTGGATTGCTCGGCCATCGTACCGAACATCAGGAAACTGATCGGAGGCGGGGCTAGGCCGAGGGGAAGGTCAGGATGAAGGCGGCGCCGGTTTGGGCGGCGGGGTCGAGTTCGATGCGGCCGCCGTGGTCGTCCATGATGAAGTAGCAGAGGGTCAGGCCGAGACCGACGCCCTTGTCGGTCTTGGAGGTGGTGAAGAAGGGATCGAAAATGTTTTCGACGATGTCGTCAGGGACGCCGGGACCAGTGTCGCTCACGCGGATGCGCACGACGCCGGCCTTCTCCTCCCCCGCGATCCGGATCGAACCGCTGCCGGCCATGGCGTCGAGCGCGTTGGTGAACAGGTTGTAGAAGAGCTGCACCAGCATCTCCCTGTTGCCCTGGATGAGGAGGGGCTTCGAACCGAACTCGAGCTGGGTCTGAATGCCCCCTGCGTTGTGATGCGAGGAGATCAGCGACAGCGCCTCCTGCACGGTGTCGACGAGATTGAGCTGCTTCTTCATCAGCTGTCCCTTCGGCTTGCCGATGAGCAGCAGATTCTCGACGATCTTGTTCGCGCGGTCCACCCCGGTGTGGATGACGCGGCTGTATTTCTTGCGCTCCTCGTCGCTCAGGTCCTTCTTCGAAATCAGCAGCTGCGCGGCGGAACTGGCGTAGCCGAGGGGATTGCGCAATTCATGCGCTATCCCCTCGGAAAGAATTCCCAGCGAGGCGAGCTTCTGCGACTGCAGCAGCTCGCGCTCGAGCTTCTTGCGCTCCGACATGTCCATGCCGATCCCGACGTAGCCGCGCAGCTGCTCGTCCTGCCGGATGACGTTCCACATCGAGTACACGGAAACCATCGCGCCGTCGTGACGGGGACGCTCGACCTCGCCTTCCCAGTGCCCGCGATCCTTCAGCGCGGGCAGCACGATACCTTCGAAGTCGGCGCCGAAGGTGGGCACGTCGTGCAGTTTCCTGCCCAGCACCTCCGGGGCGGACCACCCGTAGATGATTTCGGCGAATGCATTCCAGTAGGTCACGCGTCCCGTCGCGTCGAGGGCGACGACGGCGTTGCGCACGATGCTCAGCAGCGAGGCCTGGAAGCGGATGTAGTCCTCGGCCTGCTTCCGCGCGGTGATGTCGTTGAAGAAATTGAGCGTCGCCGGCTTGCCCTCCCAGGTGATCGGCACGTCGCGCCCTTCCATCCACTTGATGGTGCCGTTGCTGTCGAACATGCGCACTTCGTAACTCTCCGGCAGCATTCCGCCCCGCAGGCGCTCCTGGTACTGCCGCAGCAGGAGCTGATGATCCTCCGGATGCACGAATTCGAAGATGGGGATGTCTCGCAGGGCTTCCTCGGTCAGGCCCGTCAGTTCGAGCACCTTGTAGTTGAAGAAACGGAGCCGGTTGTCCTGCAAAACGATGATCGCCTCGTTGGCGTTCTCGAGCACGTTGCGGTACTTCGCCTCCGACTCCTTGAGCGCGAGTTCGTCGGAGCGGCGGCGCGTGATGTCCCGCCCCGTGGCGATGAGCAGGGACTGCTCGCCCGAAACGAAGGCGCGCACGACCACCTCGGCGGGAAAACTGCCGCCGTCCTTGCGGTGATGCACGGTTTCGAAAATGCCGACGTCGAGCGCGCCGTCGCGCACCTGCCCGTACACGCCCATGGCGGTGTCGCGGTTGGTCCCGGACTGGATGTCGGCGGGACCCATCGTCAGGAGTTCGTCGCGCGACCACCCGAGCGCCTCCACAGCGCTGTCGTTGACGTCGACGTACTTCATCGTCGCGGGATCGATGATATAGATGTTGTCCACCGCGCTATCGAGCGCGAAACGGAAACGCTTGAGCCGCTCGTTGGCGCGCTCGAGCGCGAGCGTACGCGCCTCGACCAGTTCCTCGAGGTGATTGCGGTACTGGTTGAGTTCCTGCTCGGTGATCTTGCGCTCGGTGATGTCGAAGGCGACGCCGATCGTGTGCTCGAGACGGCCGCTTTCGCCGATCACGGGCGAGTACCAGGTCTCGAAGAATTTTCCATCGACTTCCACCGATGCCACGAAGGCCTCGCCCGCGAGGGCGCGGCGGACGTTCGCCATCACCTGGGGATGGTTGACGTAGACGTCGAATGCGGAATGCCCGACCACCTGCCCCGAATGCAGGCCCAGCGCTTCGAGCCCCTTGCCTTCGGACATCGTGAAGATGCCGTCCTTGTCCAGCGTGAACATGATCACGGGCAGATTCGATATGACCGTGCGCAGGCGCTTTTCGCTTTCGATCAGCGCGCGTTCGGCCATGCGCCGCTCGGTGACGTCGCGTCCCACGCCGACGACCGCCGTGACCTCGCCGTTCTCATCGACCACGGCGGTGTCCTGCCACCCCAGCCATCGCCAGCCGTCGCGCGTGAGCGCGCGCTGCTCGACGTAGGTCGTGTACGGCGGCTCGAACAGCAGCTTCATCGCCTCGAGCGTGTTGATGCGGTCGTCTTCGTGCACGTGGGGGAAGAATGTCTGTCCGAGCAGCTCCTCCTCGGTCCGGCCGAACATCCGGCAATACGAGGGACTCACGAACATGAAATTTCCGTCGAGGTCCAGCTTGATGACCAGATCGGTCTGGTTCTGCACGAGCAGGCGGTATTTCTCCTCGCTCTCGGCGAGCGCCATCTGCGCGAGCTTGCGATGATGGATATCGCGAAGGCTGCCCTGGATGCCGCGGAACACTCCACCATCGTCGAACAGCGGTGTGGCGACGGCCTCGATCCAGATGATCTCGCCGCCTTTTTTCTTGAAGGGAATTTCCGCGCGTATGCCGCGCTCCTGCGGCGGCAGGGCGGCGGCGCCGCGCATCAGGAGGGTGAACGGCTCCTGGTTTTCACGGCGGAAATCGTCCTCGAGTACGTCGAAAAAATTCCCGCGCATGACTTCCTCGGGCGTGTGGCCGAGCACGGTCTCGATGGAAGGGCTTACGAAGGTCAGCTCGAAACCTGCGTTCACCGTCCAGATGACGTCGGAGGACTGTTCCGCGAGGAGGCGGAATTTCTGCTCGCTGTCTTCCAGCGCGAGCTCGATCAGTTCCTGCGATCCCCTCGCTTCCTGCTCGATGCGGCGCCGGTCGGTGACGTCCTCCCCGCTGCTGAGCACGCCGATGATCGCGCCGCGCGCGTCGTGCAGCAGCGAGTTGTGCCATCGGATGACCAGCTCCTGCCCCGCCCTGTTCAGCACGGTATTCTCGTGCACCTCGAGCTGCGATTCCAATCCTTCGAAGATGCGGTAGAAGTAGCCGCGGAGTTCCTCGCGCGAAGACGCGGGAATGCAGAGGTCGAACCAGTCCTTGCCCGTGATTTCATGCTCGCGGTAGCCCAGCAGCTCGCAGCCTTTCTTGTTGATGAAGGAGACCGCGCCGCCCGGGTCGAGCGAGAGGAACACCACTTCCGCGAGATCGAGATACTGCTGCGTCTGCGTGCGGACATTCCGTATGGCATGCTCCATCTCCCGGCGCTCGGTGATGTCGGTCATCGTGCCTGCGATGCCGCGAACCTCGCTCCCTTCCATCTGCCTGCGGGCGGAGATCTCGAACACGTGCTCCCGGCCGGTCGCCGCGGACAGCGGATACTCGCAGCTGCCCGCCGTGCCGCCGAGGATGTGCCGGAAGCTCTCGTTCCATCCCTCGCGCTGCTCCTCGATCACGAGTTCGCCGAAAGGCTGTCCGAGCAGCTGGTCGGCCTCCCAGCCGAGCACGCGCTCGACCACGGGACTGATGTAGAGGATGCGGCCGTCGGCGTCGAGTTCGTAAACGATCTCGTTGATGCTTCCGAGTATGGTTTCGAAGCGGCGGCGCGTGGTCGAGAGGGACTTCTCCGCGCTGCGCCGGCGTGAGATGTCGACGACGTAGGCGAGCTGCGCGACGGCGCGGCCCTCGGCGTCGCGCTGCAGCCGCGCGACTTCGTGCAGCCAGACCACTTCGCCTTTCGCGTCGAGGATGCGGTACTCCTGTTCCATGCTCTCGGCGCCCTGCGAGAGCCGCGCGCCGAGCAGGCTGCGGAAGGACTCCCGGTCGTCGGCGAAGACGAGGGAATCGAAGCGGAAGCCTTCGACCATGAGGTCGCGCTGCAGATAGCCGAACTGGGAGACGTTCTGCGAGACGAAGGTGATCGGGAAGCCGGGAGCGATCCCGCGGCGGAAGAGCACGGTGGGACCCGACACGAACATGTCGCGCTCGGCCCGCAGTTCGCCGCGCGCCCGTTCCAGCGCCTCGTTGCGTTCCTCGAGCTGCACGCGCGCCTCGTCGAGTTCCATTGCGATGCGCTTGCGCTCGATGGCGTACCGCATCGCGCGCGACAGCAGCGGCTCGCGCGCCTCGCCCTTGAGGAGATAGTCCTGCGCGCCGAGCCGCACCGCCTCGACGGCGACCTCGATGTCGGTGTTTCCGCTGTAGATGATGATCGGAATATCGGGCGCGTGCAGGAGCATCGCGCGCGGCGTGTCGAGGCCCGTGCTGTCGGGGAGATGCAGATCGAGGAGGATGACGTCGGGCCGCAGGTCCGCGAGCGCGCTCACCGCCTCGGCGAGCGTCGCCGCGTGCGTCATCGTGAAGGGCGACTGCTGCTCGGTCCGCAGCGTCACTTTCAGGAATTGCACCTGCTCGGGATCGTCTTCGACGAGGAGAAAGTGGATCGGCACGTCCGAATGCATCATGGGGTAGGGCCCGGGGACGGGGATTCGTGCGTTGTGAGGAGAAATGCGCCGACCGGAGCGCGGCGGTCAGCCGTTCGGATTCTGGAGATCGTACTCGCTGATCTTGGTCAGCAGGGTGTTGTAGGCGATCTGCAGCACCCGTGCCGTTTTCGCCTTGTTCCACCTGGTCGATCGCAGTGTTTCGTAGATGATCTGCCGCTCGATCTGCGCGATGTGCTTCTTGACGTGCTCCTTGAGGGGCATGCCGCTCTCGAGTTCCACCGCCTCGCCGCCCGGGGATCCCTGTCCGTTGGTCGCGGACATCTCCATGAACTCGAGCTGGTCGACGTCGATGATGTGCGAGGCCTGCAGCACGGCGCTGCGCACGGTCGAACGCAGCTGCCGCACGTTCCCAGGCCAGTCGTACATCATCAGGGCGTCTATCGCCGCCGCGCTGCAGCCGTTGACGTTCTTTCCCAGCTCCTGGTTGGTCTGCCGGACGAACTTGTCGACGAGGAAGGGAATGTCGGCCTTGCGTTCGCGCAGGGCCGGCACGTGGATGGAGAATTCGCGCAGGCGGTAGAACAGGTCGGCGCGGAATTTCTTGTCGTCGATCATGTTCTGGAAATCCGAGTTGCTCGCGGCGATGACGCGCACGTCGATGCTGATGGGCTTGTTGCCGCCGATGCGTGTGATGGCGCGGTCCTGCAGGGCGCGGAGGAGCTTGGCCTGCGACTGCCAGGACATGTTCGGCACCTCGTCGAGGAAGATCGTCCCGCCCTGGGCATGCTCGAATTTTCCCTTCTTCTGGCTCCGCGCGTCGGTGAAGGCGCCCTCCTCGTGTCCGAACAGCTCGCTTTCGAGCAGCGATTCGGGGATCGCCCCCGTGTCGATCGGGATGAACGGATGGTCGGCGCGGCTGCTCATCTCGTGGATGGCGCGCGCGATCAGTTCCTTGCCCGTTCCCGTCTCACCCGTGATCAGCACGTCGAAATTGCTCTTCGCCACGCGCCGCGTGCGCGAGGCCAGTTCCATGATCACTTCGCTCGTGCCCATGTTGAAGAGAATCGGATCCCGTTGTTCGCTGTCCTCCCCGCGCGTGACGATGAAGTCGTCGCTGCTGCGGCGCTGCTTGACGGCGGAGGAGACGATGCGCAGGAGATCCTCGTTGTGGAAGGGCTTGGCGACATAGTCGTAGGCGCCGGAGCGCATGGCCTCGACCGCGCCGCTCACCGCCGCCATCGCGGTCATGAGGATGACGGGGATGCTCTCGTCCATGGACTTGATGCGCTTGAGCACCTCCATGCCGCTGAGTCCCGGCATGATGATGTCGAGCAGCATCGCGTCGGGGAGGCGTTCGCCGATGAGACGGATGGCGTCTTCCCCGTTGGTCGCAGTTCGCACCGAAAAGCCGGCGTCCTCGAACACGCCGGACAGCACGACGCCCATCATTTCCTCGTCGTCGACGATCAGTATGTCACCGGCTTCGGACAGGGTTCCCACCTTGAATGTCCTTTGGAATGAAATCTCGGATAGCAAAGCTCGTGCACGAGTACGTGCACGTGCACGAGCACGAGCACGAGCACGAGGACGTGTACGAGTACGAGGACGTGTACGAGGACGAGGACGTGTACGCCCTTGGAACGGCGCGCCCCAGCGCGCCCTCTTGGAGCGGGAGCACGAACACGGGTACTAGCTCGTGCAGGTTCTCGTTCTCGTTCACGTTCTCGGTCACGTTCTCGTCCTCGTCCTCGTACTCGTACTCTTTCTCGTGCTCGCTCTCGTGCTCGTGCTCGCTCTCGTGCTCGTGCTCGCTCTCGTGCTCGTGCTCGCTTTCGTGCTCGTGCTCGTCCTTCCTATCCGACGAGTTTATCAATTTCGATGGTGAATCGCAAGTTCAGACTTCGTATAATAGGTTTTTCGCACGAACTTCTCAAGGAACAAATGGAGTACAACCGCGCACTGGTCGCGCTTGACGCGCACGCGGCAGCACATACGGGAGCATCCGGAGGAGCGGCTGCATGAGGAGACCCGAGGGCGCGGTGCTGATCACCGGCGCATCCGAGGGCATCGGACGCGCCACGGCGGAACTGTTCGCCGCGCGGGGCTACGACCTCGTGCTCCTCGCCCGGACGCGCGAGCGGCTGGAGCCGCTGGCCGCTTCCCTCGCCGCGGCGCACGGAGTCGAGTGCGTCCCCCTCGAGGCGGACGTACGCGACGCGGCGGAGCTGCAGGAGCGCATCGGCGACGCGCTGCGCGGCCGCAGTCTCGCTGCCGCGGTCGTCAATGCCGGCATCGGACTCTACGGTCCTTTTCTCCGCACCTCGTGGAGCGACATCGAACAGCTGCTGCGCACAAACTTCGAGGGCGCCATCGCGACCGCGCGCGCCGTTCTGCCCGCGATCAAGCGGCGGGGCAGCCTCGTGCTGCTCTCGTCCACTATCGGGAAGCGCGCGGTGCCGTACAACGCGGTCTACTGCGCGACCAAGCAGGGGCTGCTGGGTTTCGCGGACGCGCTGCGCCTCGAACTGCGGCCGCGCGGCGTGCACGTGGGCGTGGTCTCCCCCGCGCGCACCGACACGACGTTCTTCGACCGCATGATCTACGCCGTGCCGCAGACGCGGCGGCGCGCGGTGCCGACCAATCCCCCGGCGCAAGTTGCGCGCGCGATATACCGCTGCGTGCGCCTGCGGCGGCGCGAGATCGTGGTCAGCTTCCCGGGAAAGGTGTTCGCCTTCGTCGGATATCATTTCCCCCGTCTCTCGGATTTTCTCCTGTACCACAATGTCCCCCGGCCGGACGACGCATGATCACCAAGCAGTATCTCCGATTCATCCTCTTCGATATCGACGGAACGCTCATCAGCACCAACGGCATCGCGAAGGAATGTTTCTCCGAGGCGATCGAGGAGACGGTCGGCGCCGTGACCGTCGCGCGCGCGCACGACTTCGCCGGAAAAACGGATCCGCGGATCTACACCGAGATCATGCGCGGTTCCGGGATGGGACAGGCCGACATCGAGCGGCACCGCGAACCGACGTTCGCGCTCTTCTTCCGCAAGCTGGAGACGCGGCTCACCGCGGAGAACGTCACCGTCCATCCCGGCGTCCGCGCGCTGCTCGACGCGCTGCAGCAGGAGGAAGCTGCGACGACCGCGCTTCTGACGGGGAACATGCTGCAGGGAGCCCGGATCAAGCTCGCGCCGCCCGGACTGCTCGAATATTTCTCCTTCGGCGCCTTCGGCAACGACGCGTACGAGCGCCACGATCTGCCGGAAATAGCCGTCGCCCGCGCCTACGAGCGCACCGGTGCGACATTCAAATCGAAGGACATCGTCATCATCGGCGATACCCCGCATGACATCGACTGCGGACGCCACCTCAACGTGCGCAGCATCGGGGTCGCCACCGGAGGTTACAGTCATGAAGCTCTCGCGGAAGCACGGCCCGATCACCTCTTCACCGATCTTTCCGACACCGGACGTCTGCTCGACGCCATTTTCGACTGATACATCCCGGCGGCATCGGCAGCACAGATCGATGCCGCCCGCTGTTGCGCCGCCGCCCGCTGTTGCGCCGCCGCCCGCTGTTGCGCCGCCGCCCGTCGCCACACTGCCGCTCGTTACTACGCTGCTGTTCGTTGCCGCGCTGCTGCTCGCCGCGGCGCCGAGCCTGCGCGCACAGCAGGTGCTCGACTGGCGCAGCACGGTGTGGTCGGAGTCCTTCGCTCCACCCCTGGCCGCGCCCTATTTCCTCGGCAGCGGCACGCGCATCGATACCGCGCTGGGCTACGCCATGCTCACGCCGGAGGAACCGAGCCGCGCGGGACGCCTCTTCCTTCCCTCCCCGCGGCACGTGGACATGTTCGACGCGAGCTTCCGCGCATGGTTCGGGCATGGCGACGCCGCGAACCTCTCCGGGGCCGACGGCATCGTCTTCGTCTTCGCCCCCCTCTTCGATTACCCGGAGAGCGGTGGCGGCACGCTGAACTTCGACGGCTGCATGGGCTACGGCGTGGAATTCGACACGTACATGAACGACGAGCGCGATGACCGCGCGCATGAACACGTGGCCGTGATCCGGGACCGCAGCGACAACCATCTCATCTCGGAAATCCTCGCGTTGCCGACGATCGAGGACGGCCGCTGGCACCTGCTGCGCATCCGCTTCCGCGCGGGCGAGGTGGAGGTGTACGTCGACGGAACCCGGCGGCTCAACACCGTCATCGCGGGCTTTTCACCTTTCGAAGGATATTTCGGCTTCGCCGCCGCCACCGGTTTCGCCTTCAACGAGCAGCGCGTCGACGACATCGTGCTGTCGCTGCCCACGCGCGGCCGCATCGACTTCGGCGCGGTCAACGTCTGCCGTCCCGTGCGCATCGACACGGTCGTCACGATCCGCAACAATCATCCCGACGGGGGCACGCTGCTGATCGACGCGGTCACGATCGCGAGCGCGACGCCGGGCGTGTTCAGCATCCCCGTCAATCCCGCGCCGGCCTCCGTCTTCCAGGGCGGCGAACTGCGGATACCGATCCGCGTCGATCTCGATGCGGCAGGCGAATACCGCGCGGTGCTGGCGATCGCATCGACGACGGGCGAGGTCGTCTACGACACGCTCCGCATCACCGGCGAGGAACCGATCCTGGAGTGGACGGCGGCGCGTATCGATCCGCCGATCATGCAGATCGATCCTCCGGTCACGCATGTCGATTTCCCGATCACGCGCACCGGGAATACCGCCTCCGTCACCGCAGTGCTGCGGAACGTCGGTACCGTCCCCGTCAGAATCGACGGCAGCCACTGGGCATATGGCGGCCGCGGGGTGTTCTCGGTGTCGCTCGCGGCGCCGGCCACTCTCGCCCCGGGGGACACCCTGCCCATCGTGATCCGCTTCCTGCCGGACGCCGAAGGACTGCATGTCGATTCGCTCCTCGTCAGCACCGAATGCGGCGAGCGTGCGGGCATCGGATTCAGCGGCATCGGCGGCCTCCCCTCCTGCCGGCATCCGGAAGGATTGCATCGCGGCGCGGCGCCCCTCATGCAGGTCTCGCCGCAGCCGGTACGCGAGCTGCTCTCGGTGCACCTGCGGAGCGACGGCGCGGTGCATGCGTCCGTGCGGCTGCACGACGCACGCGGAAGGCTGCTGTCCGTGCTGTTCGACGGACTGCTGTCCGAAGGCGTGCGCACGCTTCAGCTCCCGACAGCCGGTCTCCCAAGCGGATATTATTCTCTTATTCTCGCCTGTCCCTTCGGCACGCGGATGGTTCCCGTCCTCGTCCGGAAATGAGCCTGCAGCAGCGTCAGCGAAGTAACGTCAGCGCAAGCATCAGCGAAGTAACGTCAGTGCAGCAGCATCAGTGCAGCAGCGTCAGCGCAGCAGCGTCAGCCCAGCAGCGTCAGCGCAGCAGCGTCAGCGCAGCAGCGTCAGCGCAGCAGCGTCAGCGCAGCAGCGTCAGC
>CAZWNO010000019.1:0-6946 GCA_964635845.1 uncultured Chromatiales bacterium | reverse complement strand
TCAGCCCAGCAGCGTCAGCGCAGCAGCGTCAGCGCAGCAGCGTCAGCGCAGCAGCAGGAAGGAGCGCGCGTCCGACGCGTCGCCGGAGACGGCGCGGACGTAGTACGTGCCGGGCGCGAGCCCCGCGGTGGGCACGACGAGCGTGTGTCCGTCACCGCGGTATTCACCATCGTAGAGGAGCGCGATCGCGCGGCCGAGCGCGTCGTGGAGGCGCACGCGCAGCGGACGGGCCGATGCCGAGGCGGCGAGACGCACGCTGATGCGCCCGTTTCCCTGCACGGGATTAGGATACAGGTCCGCGAGAACGGCAAGTCCCGGTACGGACGCGGGGGCGGGTGTTTCAACGTCGAGCTCATCCGTCAGTCCCAGGTAGTCGCCCGCCGCGCCCAGCAGGGCGCGCGCGGTGCGATCGTAGTCGCCGGCGGCGGCGCAGTTCATGTCCTCGTAGGTCAGCGCCATCACCCGGTCGCCGTGATTCAGCCAGAACCAGCTCTCCGGGTAGCGGTTGGGCGTGCCGCCCGTCCAGCTCACGAAATAGTCGTAGGGTTCGATGCCCCCCGGGAACCGGGCGCGGGCGAAATCGATAAAGCGCCGTTGCAGCTGCGAGTATAGTTCCGAGGTCCCCGCGATGGCGTGATAGACGAAATAGCGCTTGCAGTCCCAGGCGGAATGCAGGTTCAACGCGACGTCCACCGGGGCGCTGCTGTTCATGAGCGCGGTGAGATGGCGGCGCAGCGCCTCCACCTCGGGTTCGGGCGACGCGGCGGACCAGTTGCTCTCGATGTCGACGCCGTTCGCATTCTCGCGCGGATACCGCAGTTCCACCCCGTCGATATTGAGCATCGGCAGCACGTGCACGTACGCGTGATCGAGCAGAAGGCTGCCGAGCGCGGAACCGCCGAGCAGCTCGTCCACGACCGCGCGGGCTACGTACGAGGATTCCGATTCGTTCGGATGCGTGCGCGCGTGTATCCAGATCCGCTTTTTCCGCAGCTGGGAGGCGGGATTGGTCAGCACCATGTGGTAGAGGGGACGTCCCTGCACGCTGCTGCCGATGACGTCGATGATCACCTTTGGCGAGAGTGTCCAGCGCTGCAGATCGGCGAGGAGCGTGTCGCGTCCATAGCCCCACTGCTGCAAGTCGCCGGGTCGCCTCAGCGCGAAGCCGCAGGGATCGTTTTCATCGAACAGCACGCCGCGCGATTCCTCCGCCCCTCCCGCCGGGCGAACCGACGATGAAGCCGAACGTTCGTCCGGATCGATAGCCGTGCCCGGACGCGAAACGTCAACGTCCCGATCACGGTGGTTCGCCCCTACGACCGTCCCGACCGCCCTTTCCGCCCCTCCCGCCCCTTCCGCCCTTTCATTTTGCGCGGACAGCGAAAACGGGATCAGGATGGCGATGACGATGGGAGCGAAACGGATCATGTGGTGCCCTTCCGGAATGAGTATGCGATAATCAGCTTACAAAAAATTCATGAGAATTCCGTTGCGAAAAGCGAAACCGCCCTTGTCGCGGACCGCGGAAATGGATAGATTTTTCAGTCTGCTGCTTTATCCTGCGATCGAAAGTGGAGTACATCATGAGGTTTCTGCTTCCCGCTGTTTTTCTCGTCGCGCTTTTTCTCTCACCGGCATTCGGACAGGCACCGGTCGACTACCGCGACGTCGGCCTGATCATCAACGACAACGACACGAATTCCGTCGCCATCGGGGAATATTTCGCCCGGAAGAGGAAGATTCCCGCCCGCAACGTCATCCACGTCCAGGCGCCGGCGAAGGAGACGATTTCACCCGCTGAATTCGACGAGATGCGTACGCAGATCGAACGCTATCTGACCGAGACCACAGGACTCGTGGATTCGCTCAACTACTTCGTCACCACGAAGGGCGTGCCGCTGCGCGTGACGGGCGACAACAACGGCCTCGAATCGACGAACGCTTCCGTGGATGCGGAGCTGATGCTCATCCTGGGCTCCCTCGAAAGCCATATCCACCAGGCCACGCTGCTCATTCCGCCGAGCAGCGTGCGCACGCATGCCTATTTCGGAAAGAACGAACCATATGGACGGAGGAACATCATTCCGGGCTCGACTCCCCCGCAGAGCTACGACCTGTTTCTCACGACACGGCTGACCGGCCTGACGAAGGAAGACGTGTTTTCGCTCATCGACCGGTCGGGACCGTTCACCTACGTGAACAAGGACAGCGCGCTCTGGGTGTTCGACCGCGATCCGAAGCCCATTCAGCTCGAACCCTACGACAACAACCTCGGCAGGGCGGGACAGTATCTCGCCGCGCGGGGATGGAACGTGCTGCTGAACGAGGATTCGATATTCGTCACGGATCAGCGGAATGTGCTCGGCTACGGGAGCTGGGGGTCCAACGATCACTTCGACCATCACTACACGACCTACGCGCGAACGCGGAATCACTGGATGCCGGGATCCGTCGCGGAGACCTACGTCTCCACCTCGGCGCGCAACTTCATACCCGGACAGGAGGCGGGGCAGTCGCGCATCGCCGATCTGATCGCCGAAGGCTGCACCGGCGCCAGCGGCTACGTGTTCGAGCCCTATACCGTCGCGTTGACCTGGGTGAACATACTCGCGGAGCGCTATACGAACGGCTACAATCTCGCGGAAAGCTATTACATGTCGAGCCCGACCATTTCCTGGATGGTGGTCGTGGTGGGTGATCCGAAGACGAGCATCGTCACCGAGCTGCCGCGCCTGCCACGGCCGGTCGCCGATGTGCCGGCGAATGCCTGTCTCGGCGGCAACATCGTGTTCCGCGCCGACAGTACGAGTCCCGGGATCATGCACTGGTTCCATGGCGACTCGCTGAGCGTCCTCGCCGCGGGCACAGCGCTCGACAAGACACATCCGCTCTGGTTCGCATCCGGCGTCGCCGCCGTGGTGCCGGCGGATGCGGTCGGCGCGAAAACCTGTACGTTCATGAACGAAAACTTCGTGGGCAGGACGCTCATGCAGGCGAGCGTCGATGTCGTCGCCGCCCCGCTGGCGGTCCTGACCGCATCGGCCGACACGGTGTATCTCAGCGACGGGGCGACCGTGCAATTTGCGGCGGATGGCGCGGGCGCGACGTCCTGGAGCTGGGATTTCGGCGACGGCGCATCGAGCACCGAATCCTCGCCTTCGCACAGCTACGCCCGGAGCGGCAGCTTCATCGTCTCCGTCACGGTCTCCAACGGCATCTGTGCCGCAACGCTGCGCGACACGATCGTCGTGCTGCAGGTGAACGCCGCGGATGGCGCCCCGGCGCTCGCCGCAACCGTCGTTCTGGATCGGAATTATCCGAATCCCACCTCGACGGTCACGGCGATTCCCTTCACGCTGCCCGCCCGCATGCATGCGCGGCTGCGCATTTACGATGCACTCGGACGCCTGACCGCCACGCTGGCCGACGAGACGCTCGACGCGGGCCGGCACACGATCATCTGGCAGCCCGAGGACTATCTCAGCGGCGTGTATCACTGCGTCCTCGAGGCTGATGCGCAGCGGCGGTCCATCCGAATCAGTGTCGTGCGGTAGGCGTTCCCGTGCAATAGGCGCATTTGCGCAACCAAAACGCGGTTACCGTGTCTCAAACATATGCATCGGACCACGGCATACAGACCTGCATTCGCATGCATCGCGGCTGCGGTGCTGCTCTGCGCGATCCTCCTCCCCGACAGGGGAACGGCGCAGACAGTCCTGATCTCCGGCACGGTGCGGGACGCCAACACCTACCGTCCCGTCCCCGACGTCAACATCAGCGCGACCGGCGCGGGCGCCGGCGGCGCTAGCGACGCGGCCGGGCGTTACACGCTGCGCGTAACCGGCGCCGACAGCGTGAGGGAAATCGTATTCCGTCACGTGTCGTATGAAAACCGGATCGTCGATCTGGCGGCGCTGCGCCGTTCGGGCGACGTCTTCATGACGCCGCGCATCATTCCCCTCCAGTCCACCGAGATCACCGGAACGCGACATGAAAGCGCCGCCGCGCCCGATCTGCCGCAGGCGGTCTCGACCATCGAGGCGCGCAGTTTCGAGGTGCGCGGGTACGTCGACGCGGGCGACCTTCTGCGCACCGACCACAGCATCCAGATCGACGAGGAATTCAGCGGGAGAAAGATGGTTTCCATACGCGGCGGCAATGCCGACGACGTCATCGTGCTGTTCGACGGCATCAAGCTCAACGGCAATTACACCGGAGAATTCGATCTCTCGATGATCGAGCTGTCCGACGTCGAGCGCTTCGAGATCATCAGGGGAAGCAACACGGCCCTCTACGGCGGGGATGCATTTTCCGGCGTGATCAACATCGTTCCCAGGCGCGAACGCTCCTACACGATCCGCGCGCAGCAGCAGATCGGGTCCTACGATTCGGGGATCTGGGGCCTGCAGCTCGCCCGGCGCTTCGGGCGCTTCGCGGCCAGCTACAGCCTGCGGAACGGAGGCATGACGCGTGCCTTCGACGACCTGCCCGAAGCCAGGCTGCTCAACAGCAGCCTCTCGCACAGCGGCGGTCTGTCCTGGCAGTTCGGTGATGCGTCGCGGCAAGCGGACCCGTCGCGGGAAGGGGATGCGTCGCGGCAAGCGGACCCGTCGCGGCAAGCGGACCCGTCGCGGGAAGGGGATGCGTCGCGGCAAGCGGACGCGTCATGGGAAGCAAACATGTCACGGGGAGCGGACGCGTCGCGGGAGGAAAATGCGCTTTCCCTGCAATGGCGCATCGTCTCGCTGGACTACGAGAACGAAAGGGATGCCGAGCGGTTCGAGGACCGCAATCAATTTGCCGGACTGCAGTACGGCGGCGGACTGCCCCTGATCGGAGACGTCCGTCTTCTGGCGGGATACAACGGACTGCAGGAGGATTTCACGCTGCGCTCGACGGAGTTCTCCGTCGCGCGCGGCATTCACGAGCACGGCGTGCAGGGTCGCATCGAGAAGCGCTGGCAGCCCGGTGACTTCGACTTCCTGTTCAGCTACCAGCTCGCGCACTCGGTGCTCGACCTGGCCGACCAGCGATACAATCCGCTCGAGCAGCCAGTCGGTATCGCCTCGAGCCGCCTCAGCCGCACGCAGCACGGACTCGTCGCGATCGCGAAGCTGCATGGTGAAACCGGCTCCGCGTTTTTCCGGACCTTCGATTTCGACGTCAGTCTCCGGCAGGACTTCGTCGGCGACGCGCAGGACGACGTGATCCTGCGCGAAGCCGCGAATCCCGAAGGAGTCTTCACCACGCGCGACTGGAGCCACGGGCTGTTCAAGTTCGCCGTCGATCTCAAGGGAATGAAGGACAATTTTCTCCTCGATATCTTCCTCAGCTACGGAAACAACGTCCGCTACCCCTCGCTCTTCCAGCAGGTGAACTCGCCCGCGCTGCTCGATCCCACGCGGGTCGGCGAGGAACTGCAGGCGGAGACGAACCGCAGCGTGGAAATCGGCGTTGCGCTCACGCGCAGCCTCGAAGGAAGCGCCGTGAGCGGCTGGGAACTGCAGGGCGGCTTCTTCCAGAACAGCTATGACAACAAGCTCCGCGGCATCAGCACGCCCGGCATTCCCGTGACGCTGTTCGACAACGTCGACAACGCCTCGATCTCCGGGATCGAAGGCAAGGCCGGGCTGTATTTCTGGGGGAAAAAAGTGCTCGCGGAATTCGGCCTCTCGCGCTACTACATCTCCGAGCAATCCGCCTTCCCCTTCAAGTCGGAGAGCAAGCGAACGCTCAGCCTGCTCGTCGACCACGCAGGCTATTCGCTGCAGGTGTTCCATTTCGCCGAGAGCGAGCAGGTCGGCCTACTGCGGCAGAGCGACGGGACCTACGCGGAGGTCGCGCTCCCCGCCTTCAGCAATCTCGACATCCATGCCGGCAAGTTCTTCGCGATCGGCAAGCTGCAGCTCTTCGTCAATCTCAGCCTGCGCAACATCCTGAACAGCGCCGACGTGCTGCTTTCCGGCCTCGCCCTGCGCGACCGGCGGTATTACATCACGGCCGGGATACAATACTGATGGGAACGGCAATGCAACATGGATCCCCGTCATTCCCTGCGGCTGCATTCCTTCTGTTCGCGCTTCTCGCGTCCGCGGCCTGCACCGACAATCCGCTCGAGGGCGACAGCACCGTCGCGGCATCGCACCGGCGCATCCAGGGCGTGATACGACTCTCCGACCGCGCGGACCACAGCGGCGCCTATATCTGGCTGGAGGGATTCGATCTCCGGACCGTCACGCGCGCCGACGGCGCGTTCTCGCTCACACTCCCCCTCGCCGGTGCGCAGGGCGCGGCGGGAGGAAGCGACGGCGTGTTCCGTCTGTATGCATTTCTCGGAAACTACGGCATGGCTTCGGTCACCACCGCCGTGCGCGACGGCGTATTCCTCTTCCCCGATACGGAGATCGACGAGAAGGGGAATATCCGGAAGGAGATTTACCTGCAGGAGCTGTTCTCCATCACCACGACCACGAACCTGAACAGCATCGAGGCGGATTCGCTCCGCGTCCTCTTCGTGGAGGTGAAGCTTCGTTCCTCCGTGCCTCCGGTCGAGGTGTATTTCCCGCGCGTGGTGAACGGGATGGAGGCGCCGCTGCTGCTGCGCAATGTCGCGACCGGCAAGGTCCATATTCTCAAAAGCACGGTGACCGATATCGAGATGACGGATTACGTGCAGGTGGGAGCCGCAGACTACACGCGCTCAATGATCCTCGTCATTCCGAAATACACCCTGCAGGCCGGCGAATACGAGATCGTTCCCTACCTGCTGCCCCGCGAACGCGACATTCCGCTGGGACTGCTCTCCAGCCTCGGCAGCGACGTGAGCACACTGGGCGAAGGCTACCTCGGCTACCCGATGCTCCGCTCGGGCGGCCGGCTCCGCGTGTATTCCAACTGAAAGCGATGAAGATGGTGAGGCACGTCCCGCTCGTCCTGTTTCTTCTGA
>CAZWNO010000018.1:42903-47725 GCA_964635845.1 uncultured Chromatiales bacterium | reverse complement strand
TGATGATCACGAACTTACAAAATACCAAAGCGGTCATTTTGCCTGAAACCTACCGATAAGGTGGCTGACGAACGCTTTTTTCGTGTCAGTCCAAGGTATGGTCCATGCCGTCTCTTTTTCCGCCGCTGCTTGAATTTCCAGTTTCCATCTCTTCCGCAGTTGCATGAGCTTATTGTCAACCAGTTTGGCGAAAAGGTTCAGGTCCTTGACACCGAGGGTTTGATAAAGAACAAACGCTTCGACACCTCGGATCATATCCGCTCGACTCTTGGCATCACTATCCGTAAGGGCTTCCAGAAGGCCAAGCTCTTCGAGTAGTTTGATCAATCTCCCGATAACATAGCCGTAGCGTGGATCCGCATTCGCACACGCGCCATAAAAATATTGAGGGTTCATATCGTACAGCGGAACATCCTCCGGCCGCAGGTCGATCAATACTTCCAGAAGCCCGTCAACATTATGTGTCCGAGTTGACAGAAACTGGACGATGGCTCGTGAGACCCAACCCAGCGCATAATGGTACAGGAAGGCTTTCTTGTCCGAGCGCAGATTGAGTATTGACCCGATGTCTTTCAAATTGGATCTCAGATCCAGTATCTTCCAACGAAGGGCCGGTAATCCCTGGTACTGGTTGTGTTGAAATCGTCTGATCAGGAAGCGCCGAAGCTCAGCTTCGTGCTGCGCAACAACCTCGTTCAGTTTCCGATAATCACGTTCGGTCAGATGGTGCTCGTCCAGCAGCAGATGACGACTCGCTGTCAGTTTGCTTGCGTGTTTCGCCCGTTGTTCCCGTCGCTTCAGCGTGCTGACCATCGACATGAAATCGGACTCGAACATCTTTTTGAGCAGGGCGATGATTGGATGTCCCTTCAAGCTGGTCCGGCGAGACACCTGGTCGTCGGTCGATGGCCGGGAACCTTGCTGCCCAGGAAGAGTATTGTCCATCGTTTCAATAACACCATCTCTCGAATAATCTGGCTTTCGGGTCAATGATAGCGGAAATTTCGACGAATAGCCAAGTATCGGAATAGTACAAATGGAACGTAAACTGCAGAAACGGTTGAAGGGAGGATATTGGTACGGGATCGCGTATCGTCCCACAATCTCAGAAACTGGTGAGCAGAAGATCAAAGAAAGCTGGTACCGCCTTCTCACTGCAGGTGGTGACCGATTGACCACCGATGCCTCGGAACGGACGGTTGACAGAGCCTTGCACCTGCTTCAGCAGAAGCTGCTCATCGAGAAACAGGCTGAACAATTTGGGAGACAATCGGACCTTGCTTTCCTCGATCTCGCCAAACGCTTCATCGAGATCAAGGAACATGACACGAGGCGGTCAACAGTACGGAACTACCGGCTGTGGATTGGTCGCTTCTGCGAGATGTTTGGTGATCTCGCCGCTTCCGACATCCGAGGTGAGCACATCGAGAGGTTCAAAAAAGAACTGGCGACCGCAAACCGACCAGCGACAGTAAACACCGCGCTGCGCTGTTTGCGAACATTGTTAAACTGGGCAGTGAATCAGGAGGCGTTGAATAAATCGCCCATGGCGCACGTCGCATTTGTCCATTTGGCCATCGAATCAGCAACAAAGTGTATGTCTTGGGAGATATTTCAGCGGGTCGTCTTACCGGCGATTCAACTGCAGCGTCATCGGACCGCGCTTTGTCTTGCGATGTATGCCGGCCTGAGACGAGAGGAAATCTGCCACCTCCGCTGGGAGCACATCGATTTCGAAAACGAAGTCATTATCCTCCCGTCAGGAGAAGCCTTCGAAACCAAGTCCGGACGAGGAAGGAAAATCCCACTATACCCGCCGCTTCGACGCGAACTGGAAGCCACCAAGCACGTGTCTCCATTCGTTGTAGGCAGCAGCAAGGCCGTTCCTGATGGCTCTGCAATCTCACACGCATGGCTTCGAGTGCTGCGTGCGCTCAACTCCTCGCGCACCGCAGCCGAACAGATCCCTGAGATTCGCCTGCACGAACTGCGAGGCAGTTTTTGTACAGAGCTCCTTCAACGGCTCCAGCCCGTCATTGTCCAAAAAATCATGGGGCATGCGGACATCCAAACGACAATGCGGCACTACGCACACCTCTCCTCCGACATCGCAGTAGAGGCTGCAAAGAAAATCTCGTTGTGAAATCCGTCCACCGATCTGTTTCGAGAACTGGGGCCGACCTCTAGCTCACGGCTTCGTTGATCCCATTATGGAACTCTTTCAGGAGCGCCAATACGAAGTCCGCACCTTCCTCGGATCCAACAACCGTGCGACGGCTGTTTCGGAGGCGTCAAGCTTTGTTATTTATCCAAGGCCCGGGTGCGTTCCACTGCTTCAAGAACGAACTCCCTGAAGACGCATCTTCAACGACTGGTTCGAGAAATTCAATTATCGCGAGGAGTACTTCCTGAAACGAATCAGGAACGTGAGGCTGGTGAAGTCTGCTGCGGAATGCTGCCCATTGCATTTGCTTGGGTTCGATGAGAGTTTCGAATAGTGGTTTCAAGGAAGCGGGGACCTCGGTGTTCCTCTGCCGGAATGTGCCACGAAGCGACTCCGTGAGCGTTGGTCCATCAAAGTCGAACTGACGCGAGAGCAGCCAGACATCGTAGAAGTCTTTCATTCTGCTGTTGAGTTCGCCGAGTGCAATCATTGCCTGTACTTTCTCGGCGATCGCCGTCTCGCGGTTGTAACACAGAAGAACAGGGGCCGGGAAAGTGAGCATGGTCGGAAGCACCGTCTCGTGGGGGGACGGATGTACGTGGTCGCCGAATCCAATGTCGATTTGCAAATTGAGACGCGCAGTATCCAACGCTGCAAGGATGCGGACTCGGATCCCCTCGTAATCGGCATTCTCCTTTATCCGGTGGGCACGCAGGTGCACTGCATCGAAATCAAGCCCATCCGGTTCGACCTGCGTTTCCAGTACATCACGGATTTGTCCCAGCACTTCATGTTCGATGTTCCTGGTTCTTCCCAGCAGATCGATGTCAATGGTCGGACGCATACTCGTCGCTCCCCACACGCGCAGCATCATCGCTCCTTTGAGAACGAACGTACGGGAATGAACGGATTGTGCCAGGCGATACAGGAATCGCTCCATCGCATAGAATTGAACGATCTCATTGAAAGAGCGCCCCTCCTGCCTGCTCAGATTCAGGAGACGCTGCCGTACAGAGGCAGGGAGGTTTTTCTTATCGTTCACCGGAGGACCTCGAGATAAGGACGAATGAGCCTGTCGACCCGGCAGATGCGCGCGTATCGGAGCACCGCGCCCAGATCCGCATACCTCTGCGATGCGTACATTTTCAGCGCCTCCAGAAAAACATCCAGGCCGATCTTGTTCCGGAATTTGAATATATCCGCAAGTGTTTTTTCGGCGGAGTACACCTTCACCTCAGCTCCGTCGATGTTTATCGTCTCCACCCCCGCTTCGAATGCTTCCTTCGCGAAGCGGTAGACCCGGATGGGTGGAGAATCAAGTTTCGGGATCCTGGCGTCGCTGCTGATCGCGATCGAAACGGCGTGGGGAATCTGCGTGGTTATCGAGTGATACGCCAGCGCGGAGACAAGACAGACGACGGACCTCGGAAAACGCAGGCTGACCGTTACCAGATCGGGATTGCTGATCGCCGGCAGTTCCGCCCAGCGGTATATCCCACGGCTTACTTGTTCGATAAGGCCCTTGTCTCGAAGGGAATACAGCATGTAACGGGAAATTCCGAGACGCATGGCCTCGCTCATCCGCAACTGTCCTCCATGCTCGCGAAAGAGCGCCTCTGCTGCATGCTGTGTTTGCGTGCCGGACATACTGCACCTGGTTGTTAGCAAGTAGGTGCAATATGTCTGATGCGGATGAGAGATGCAACAAATTCCTTTAGCCCACCGCCTCGATGACCCCCTCGTGTATGCCTTTCAGTAGCGCCAGACAGCCATATCACTGCGTCTACTTCTCCCGAATTATCGAGTAAGGTATTCGTCATAGATCATCTCCGCTGCTTCGATGGTACGGGGATCGCCAACCGCGATCAAGTCGGCGTAAATCAACAGTGGCGGTGCAATACCGAGTTTCCTCTCCGGATATTCGAATTCCCAGAACTTTCTTCGCAGTTCCAGGCCCCCTTCCGCGTCCCTCCGCAATCGCAACGGCGCGATCAACTCTGCCGTGTCGCCGGTGATGTACAGCGTATCGATCCCGGGCTTCAAGTACTTCTGAAGGTGCATCGCACCGGTTTCCGCACCGAGGAGCGCGCCCTGATGGATGGCCGCTTTCGTATCAAGCCCTTGAATCGCTTCGAAGCGACCGAGGAGCAGTTTCGGTCGAAGCTTCTCGATATACCCGGCCACCCAGAGCTGCAGCAGTTCCTTTGGATTCTGTAGCTTCATTCCGCCTACGACACGCATCAGGAACCTCCGCCTTTCGAGTGCGGTCACCACGCCACCCACCGTTCCCAATGCAACGTCTGCCGCATGCGCGATGTCGCGGTATGCGGCATTGCGCAGCTCCTCCGCGCAGAGCAGCGCGAACACCACCTTGAGTCCGGCCCAGCCAAAGAGATCGCCCCCCGAGCGAGTCCTCCCTGTTTCCGCTCTCTTTTTCCCTTCGATCAATATGTGCACGCCTCCTGCATGCACGTGCGCGTTACCCGACGTGTCCAGGTACTGCACATCCATTTCGCGCAGCATCCCGCCAACCCTTTCACTCACGTAGTCGGTGATCAACAGCGGTGCTGCCTTCTGTTCCCGCGCAAACGCTATCAGTTGCCTTGCCACCAAATGCGCCGTGCTCGTGGTCACCCCTTTCCTGATTTCCGCGAGGAA
>CAZWNO010000018.1:39217-42893 GCA_964635845.1 uncultured Chromatiales bacterium | reverse complement strand
TACTTCCTTCCGCCGTGCTTCAGCCAGATCACCGCATCCCGGCGAGTAGGCTTTGTGCCGGCCCCGGTGTCCGCAACATCGAGGTCCACTCCCGCGACGGCATCAATCCTCTCGATCGCAGCCTTGAGCAGTGCTTTTTCGTTTTCCATTACCGCACCGTCAGTTCATTCGTTCAATTATTACGTCCGTTCATTATTATTGAACATAATCATTTTTTGTACGCTTTTCAATGGTTTTGTTCATTTTTTCGTCCTGTTCATTATTATTGGACGTGTGATTATTTGAACAATGCGGCGTGTCCGCAGCCGATCGCTGGACAATTTTGTCGCTAGACAATCATGATAATTCGATCTTTCATCCCAATCGTCTTCTTCGCCTGCTGTCGATTCTTCGAGATTCCTGGTCGCACCTGCTGGCAAGGAGTAGTGATGGAGTCTTCGAGGTCTGTTTTGTTCCCGAAATTCTCCCATGTTTCTCCCATGAACTTTGTCGCAGCCTGTCACAAAGTGGCACTTTTCCCCGAATACCGGACCCCGGAATCCACAATAAAAAAAGCCGCGAAACCTTGATTTCGCGGCTTTTGCATTGGGTTTGGGCACTCATGTGCTCGTACACGCGAGGGGACTCGAACCCCTGACCCGCTGATTAAGAGTCAGCTGCTCTACCAACTGAGCTACGCGTGCACAACCAAAGTACGGCGCGTGCCGGAATTTTCAAAACGGGGTGGGGACTTTTTCGGGGAGTTTTTAAGATCGCGTTTCCGCCCTTGAAAAGCAAGAGCGGCGATTTCACCAGGACCGGTCGCGGGTGCATTCTGACGGTATGGACCCACTTGCACAGGTGGTCTACTTCTGCCTTAACAGACCAATCGTCGCGTCTAGCATCGCCTCGCCTACCAAATAGGACACGACAATCGCCGCGTCGCAGGCGAGACCCGCGATCGCGAGGACGAAGCGTGCCGTCACGGGTGATCGCTCGTAGCGCAGACAGCGAATGGTCGACGTGTCGATGTCCACAATCTGTCCCCCTGTTTGCAGGCGGAATTGCGCGACACGCTCGAACAGCCCTTCGTCCACGCGGAGTGGGTACGGTTGTGGAATTTCCTGTCCGCCGCAGCGCGTGAGCTGTTCGATATGCGCGAAGAGCAGAGCCTGAACGGCGTCGCCGTCCTGCGGCCTGTAGAACAACCGCTCGCGATCGGTGGATGCGTACACCACGGCGGTCGGCTCGGTCATGTCCTTGCGCTTCATCACCAGCACGTCACCCAGACGCACGGACTTCCGCTCCGCGCAGTCTCCAGGCGGTTCCGCCGGCAGCAGCTGCTTCAGCGTGGTTCTTGTCGGCACGCCCAGTCCGACGAATTCGCCGAAGAATTCAGAGCTGTCTTGTGTCACACAGGTCACACGATCGCCGACACCGAGTTCGCCGAGGCCTGCAGCAAGCGGCACTTCCCGGGTCGATGCGTTCTGATTGTCGAGGATCGAACCGAGACCGTATCCGATCACCGTGCATCCGCCCAGCATCGGCAGAAACAGCAGCAGCAATACCATCTCCGCGTTCCTACAGCGTTTATTCGTCCTCATCACATACCTCTCGATTGCACGGATAGAAACTGAAAATGACTCCCGCCGCCGCGCAGGTCTTCACATTCATCCATTCCATGACAGCACCTCGCCAACAGTGGTATCGTGTTGGCAATTTCCGTCTCGTCGAAAAACCGATTGTCACGGGAATGTAAAAAAATGGACGAACCTGCGAAAGCGGGATTCATGCACTCCTCTCCTCCCCCGCGTGGCGGTGGTTGATCTTGCCGCAGGCGGGGTCGAGCATCGTGCGGTCCGGGGCCGACCACTCCCATGCGGTGAGAAAAGCATTCCTTTTCGGTAACATGAATTATGAGGCAACGGGTGACACAGGCAGTAACGGACCCAGGCAGATCCGGACCCAGGCAGATCCGGTCGGAATGAACCCGCGGCACAGGGGGACTACTCCTTTATTCAATGCCGCGATTCTCATTATGTACTGGCCATCCCCATGGCGAAGAGAACCACCGCGTCGCAGGCGAGACCCACGAGTGCGAGGATTAAACGTATCGTCGAGGGTGATCGCTCGTAGCGCAGACAACGAATGGTCGTCGTGTCGATGTCCACTGTCTGTCCCCCCGTTTGCAGGCGGAATTGCTCGACACGCTCGAACAGCCCTTCGTCCATACGGAGTGGGTACGGTGGCGGAATTTCCTCTCCACCGCAGCGCGTGAGCTTCTCGATATGCGTGAAGAGCAGCAGCTGAACGGCATCGCCGTCCCGCGGCTTGTAATACAATCGTTCGTGATCGATGGCGGCGTACACCACGCTGATTGGCTCGGTCATGCCCCTGCGCTTCATCACGAGCGAATCACCCAGTCGCACTGATTTCCGGTCTGCGCAGGCTTGGGGCGATACGGCCGACAGGAGCTTTTGCATTGAACGGAATCGACTGTCGAGGTCTTCGGGGTCGTAGCGGCAATGCCGTGAACGGGACGAGGCAGTGAACTTCATTCCTCCTCGTCCGAATCATCCGGCTCGAGACCCAACGCGTTGAGCAGGATGAAGCCGTCGACGACGAGCCCGCCTGCTGCGAACATCTGCCGGTACTTGAACGACTTCTCGTCGAGTTTGATGTGATCGATCGCGGGAGATGGGAACATCAGGGTCTTCTCGCCATCCCGCAATCGCACGTCGAATACCGACTCGAAATTCCGATTGAGATACTGGGACGCGATATCCGCGGAAAGGATTCCGCCGTCACAGAAGGTGATGGATTTGATGTCCCAGTAACGCGCGCCGACCACCCGCCGCGTGCCGGGCGTGCGGTAATACAAGCGTTCCGGATCCGCATTGAGGTAGATCGCTTCCACGGGATCCGAGCTGTGGAATTGCAGCGTGATCGTATCACCCGGCCACAATGGCGCGTTGGCGACGCAGCCATCGGGTACCGAAGAATCGGCCTCGACGAGCATTTCCTCTTCCGTCAGCGCGATCACTCCTTCGAAACTCCCGTGTTTCGATGTTCCGTCCTTGAGCATCACGACGAAATCGTCACCGGTATCCAGCTGCGCCACCGCTTTCGCGGGAGGATAGGAAACGACCTCGGCGCCCGCCGAATCGACGAGATATCCCACGCCGTAACCGATCGCCGTGCAGCCGGAGAATAGCTGCAGAAGCGCGATTGCCATCACCGGTAGGACTGTCCAGTTTTTCCATTTCATGATCGCACCTGTTCGTTGGTTGTCTCTCGAATGCAATTTCCTTCGCGCCGCTGATCCGGTTGTCACGGAGATGTAAAAGAATGTGCCGCTCCGCGCCGGCTGCTTTTCAGCTCGCTGCTTCTCCGCAGGCTACTCCTCCGCTCGCTGACGCTCCGCGTGCTGCTCGATCGCGTTCCGGAATTCCGTATCCGAATACCGGGCAAAGAAGCCGGGCTCGGTGAAGAGGCGCTCGAGCGTCACGGCCTGCGGCGGTTGCGAGGATTCGAGCTTCATCCGGTAATACCCCGAACTCTCAACGATCCATGTGACCGCCCTTCCGGCGGGAAGCGCTCCGGAGGGAACACGGAATTCGACGTCGGCGCTCTCGCCGGTGTCGAGCACCAGGTAATCGCCGTCCTCGGACTCCAGCCGCCGCCGGCAGTCGCTCCC
>CAZWNO010000018.1:34279-39117 GCA_964635845.1 uncultured Chromatiales bacterium | reverse complement strand
TGTCCTGCATTCCGCCACGCGCTGCCGTCCCACAGCGATACCGCGAGCATGCCTTCGCGAAGCAGCGCTCCGTGCAGCGAAGCACGGGCGGCGGGATCGGCGTTCCAGAGATCGTACTGCGACTGCAATCCGCTGCCGAAGAGCGAGAAGAAACGGGAATGCATCCGCGCGCCCCAGTCGGTGTTCTTCACCCGCAGGATCAGGGTGACGGAGTCGCTTTCCGCGGGACGCGCGAACTCGCATTCCATCCACCGCCGCGCGTTTCCCTCCGTTCCTTCGGCCCGCGGCTGTGCGAGCCAGCATTGCTCGTCGCCGCCGTCGAGCAGCGGAAGGATGTCCCTGTCCCGATCATCGCGGGCGCGGAGCGGACGCTGCGCTCTCACCGGAAGCAGACGTCCGTCCTCGGTGGGAAAAACCTCCGTCGACGCGTCGTGCTCGACGCGGAGCAAGGCGAGATGATCGATGGAATCGATTTCCTGCAGCAGGTTCTTCAGCCGGAGGCGCAGGATGCCGTCGCGCGGCGCGGGGTATTCCAGCCGCGCCCGGTCCCGCCGCTGCGCCGCGCGGAAGACCGAGCCCGAGAAGCATTCCGTTTCCATCCGCCATTCCACCCCGCTCCAGCCGAAGAGAAAGGGACAGCCGCACAAAATGGCGCCACCGCCCGTGTTGTCGCCTGTGTAGGCCGGCACCGATTTCTTCTCGGGTTTTAATATTTTCGAGACGATGAACACATCAGCCACCAGACCCATGAGGGTGAGTCCGAGACGGCCTCCCGTTTCGCGGCGCGCATACGACAGATACGCGATATCCGAGATGTCGGCATAGCGGATGCCCTCGGCGGTCAGGATGCGCAGATAATTCACTGACTCGAACATCCCTTCATCGAAGCGTTCCTTGTATGGCTGGGGGATGACGCTGCCGCCGCAACGGGTGATCTGGTCGATGATGCTGAACAGTGTCATCCGCAATTCGGACTGTCCGAGCGGGCGGAAGTATATCCGCTCCCTGTCCGCGCTCAGATATGTTACTGTCTCGATCTCATGGCCTTCGCGTACCAGCACGAGTTCGTCGCCGATGCAGACACGCGCGCGCTCCGCACAGTCATCGCGGGGTGTCGCAGGCAGGTGCCGGAGGAGAGTATCCCCGCGCGGGACGCCCGTCCCGGCATACTCGCCGATGATGGCAGTGCTGTCCCGCATCAGGCATTGGACTTCATCCCCCGCCTCGAGCACTTGCATGGCTTCGTAGGGGGACGCGGGCGCCGATTTCTCGGAAAGCTTGTCCATCCCCGACCCGGCGAGATACCCGATGATCGTGCAACCTTGGGTCATGCACAGGATGGGAAGCGAGACGGCGAGCAATCGTAATAAATGTGTCGTACGCATGACGGACGTTCCTTTTCATCAGTGTTCGAGAGGAAAATCCGAAATCCGCCAGGCCGCGTTGTCACGGAAATGTAAAAAGCGGAGCGCGCGATCCCGCGGTGCGGCTGTAACACCGGGCCACAACGCCGTCGAAGGCCACCTCGCATTGCGTGCTCTCCTCCCTGCCCCTTGAGTTTGTCCGAGTAATCGGATATGTTTCTGCATAATCCTGACCTTCCGCCGCACATCAGAGGAGGAACGCTCCATGCACTCATCCACGACCATCGCATCGATCGCGCTCGTCACCGCGGTGCTCTCGTGCTGCGCCACCGTCCCGCGGGCATGGACGCAGCAATGGCTGCCGACCAACGGTCCGTACGGAGCGGTCGCGGAAGATCTCGTGATCACGCCGGCGAACACGTTTCTGCTCGCGGATTCGTACAACGGGATCTGGAGATCCGTTGACGGCGGCGCCAGCTGGCAGCCCGCGAACACCGGACTCGACAGCCGATCCGTGGCGGCGCTCGCGGTGCTGAAGGACGGAAGCATCATGGCCGGCGCGTACGCGGGGCTGTTCCGCTCGACCGATGACGGACTCAACTGGCAGCGCGCCGAGACCGGCCTGACGAAAAAGGAAATTTCGGATATCGTCGTGCTCTCCGACGGAACGGTGTTCTGCGCGGTCTGGGGCGACGGAGCGTACCGCAGCACGAACGCGGGCGCTTCGTGGGTGGCCGTGCGCAACGGCCTGACACAGCTCAGTCTCTATTGCCTCCGCCGCACGCAGGCGGACCAGCTCTTCGCGGGCAGCTTCGGGAGCGGGGCTTTCCGGTCGACCGACAAGGGCGATTCGTGGCAGCAATTGTCGCTGTCGGGATATGTGTACGATATCGCCGAGAGTCCCGGAGGCGTGCTCTTCGCGAGCGTCCACGGGACCGGAATACGCCGGTCCACCAACGGCGGCCAGTCGTGGCAGCGTACGGACACCGGTATCGAAGGCATAACGGGCTATGGTTTCGCGTTCCTCGGCAACGGGGACATCCTCTTCGGAGCGATGGGTCCTCGAGGGATGCACCGGAGCACGGACGGCGGCGCGACGTGGTTTCCTTTCGGTTCGGGATTCAGCCTCAGCTGGACACAATCGCTCATGCAGACCCCGGAGGGCGATTGCTACGCGACGATATACGGCGACGGGGTGTACCGCCTGCGGAAGGACAGCCTCGTGTGGACTTTGATGGACAATGGTATCCGGGGAACCTATCTCACGACACTCGAGACAATTCCCGGCCACGGCGTGTTCGCGGGGGGATACGGAGGCGTGTCCGTCACCCGTGACGGCGGTTCCAGCTGGGCGCACACCGACACGAGCCTCGGCATGTCCCGGGCGTATGACCTGCTGTACGCACACCAGGCGCTGTTCGCGAGCGGCAGCGATGGACGGATCAGAAGGAGCACGGATTTTGGCGCGCACTGGCTGCCCTCGCACACGGGATTCCAGTCCGACCGCGCGACCTGTCTCTGCGTCGCACCCGACGGACGGCTCTACGCGGGAAGCGACAGGAACGGCATCTACACATCCGCCGACCATGGGGATTCCTGGGTACTGACCAGCCAGGATGCGAGCACCTTGAATATCGTGGACATGAGCGCCGATGCAACGGGTACGGTGTACGCCGTGACGAACGACGGCATCTACAAATCCACCAACGAAGGCGCGAACTGGTTCAAGGCATCCAATGGTCTGTCCGACGACTGGCCGTACTGTGTGCTCGCCAGGGATGGGTACGTGTATGCCGGACTTGATGACGGGCTCTACATTTCGGCCAATAGCGGGGACACCTGGACACGATCCGGCGCGTCACAGATGACCACTTCCGTCTCCGCGCTGACTGCCGACGGTGCGGACGCGGTCGTCGCCGTCGCGGGTACCACGTGCTGGCGCAGTTCCGATCATGGACAGACCTGGGAATCCATCGGCGGAGGTCTCCCTTCGTCCGTTCAGACAGTGGATATCGTCGTCGATGAACAGGGCAAACTGTTCGCCGCGACGGAAGGGAACGGCGTCTACAAACTGCAGTCATCGGCGGCAGACGTCGAGGTCACATTGACCACCGCGCCGCCCGGACGCCGCATCACCGTGGACGGTCAGCAGTACACGAGCGCGCACACCTTCACCTGGGCGGCCGGATCATCGCATGAAATCAGCACCGTCAGTCCGCAGCAGGGCTCGCCGGGCATCCGCTATGTATGGGATTCGTGGAGCGACGGGCAGCCCATGGCGCATACCTACGTCGTCGCCTCCGGATCCGCGGTCACGCTCACGGCGAACTTCACCATCGAGCACAGTCTCACGATGAACGCAGGCGCGGGCGGCACGGTGAGTCCCGCCACGGGCTGGCATGTAGCCGGCACGCAGGTGCAGATCAGCGCCGATCCGCAGTCCGGTTATGCCTTCGAGCGCTGGGAAGGCATGGGTCCAGGTTCGTATTCCGGAACCGACAATCCCGCGACGGTGACTATCGGCGGCGCCGTCACGGAGACCGCGCAATTCCGGCAGGTTACCGGTATCGGAGATGACGCGGCGCTTCCGGCGACCGTCGTGCTCGGTCAGAACACGCCCAACCCCTGCGCATCCTCGACGACATTCACGTTCTCGCTCCCCCGCTCGCAGAGCGTCTCCCTCGTGATCACCGACCTGCTCGGCCGCGAATGCGCGCACGTGCTCAGCCGCCAGTCGCTCGATGCAGGCGAACACCGCATTGCGTTTGATGTGTCGATGTTGAACCCGGGAGTGTATTGGTATCGGGTCGAGTCTGGTCGGGAGAAGGCGGTGGGCAAATTGGTCGTTATTCGGTGAGGGGGTAGGAGGGTAGAGGGGTAGGGGGGAAGAGGGGAAGGCGTGAAGGCGTGAAAAGGTCAAGAATATCCGTTATTCCTGACCTTTTCACTTTTTGACCTTTTGACCTTTTGACCTTTTTCCATCTTTCCTTCTATCCTCCTTCCCCCCTACCCCTCTCCCCCTCTCCCCCTACTTCACGTCCGGACACCCATCCCCATCCATGTACCCATTCCGATTTTCCGGGAGGCGGGGACACTTGTCGCTGCCGTCGTTGAAGCCGTCGCCGTCGGTGTCGGGATTTTTCGGATCGGTGCCGGTGACGCGAAGTTCGTCGAAGTCGGACAGACCATCGCCGTCGGTGTCGGGATTGTGCGGATCCGTGCGTTCGATGTTCCGCTCCTCGAAATCGGTGAGCCCGTCCTTGTCCCCGTCCGCCGCGGCCGCCGCCGTGCGTCCGACGAACAGCTCGTCGTAGTCGGGGATGCCGTCGCCGTCGCTGTCGGGCAGCAGCGGATCCGTGCCGTGCGTGAGCACCTCGTCGCCGTCGCCGAGCCCGTCGCCGTCGGTGTCCACGCGGTTCGGATTGGTGCCGATCCGCAGTTCGCGGCCGTCGTCGAGTCCGTCGCTGTCGCTGT
>CAZWNO010000018.1:15723-34269 GCA_964635845.1 uncultured Chromatiales bacterium | reverse complement strand
GGACTTCTGCGCGTTCGTATTGAAGCGCTGGATTTCCTCCGCGTCGGTGAGCCCGTCGGCGTCCATGTCCACGGTGTCGGCACGCGTGTGGTACTTGACCGCCTCCTCGTAATCCGTCAGACCGTCGCCGTCGGTGTCGAGCATGCGGGGATCGGAATGCAGGTTGGTCGACTCATGCCAGTCGGTGAGCAGGTCCCCGTCGGTATCGGCGTCGTAGGGATTGGTTGAAAGCCGATCCTCCTCGTCATTGTCCAGGCCGTCGCCGTCGATATCGTTGTCGGCGAAGAGGAAGACTTTTATTCCCGCTGTCAGGGAGAAGTAGAAGTCGTTGGCTGTCTCGGCGGCGTTGGGATTGCGTCCGACGCCGGTTTCCTCGGCGTAGCGGTCCCGCACGTAGTCCGAGGCGAAGGCGTCGAGCCCTCCCGTCATCGTGAGATTCGCGCGGACTTCAGTGTTGAAGGCGATGCGATGGCCGACGATGAAATCGATGCCGAGCCCCCCGGGAAACACCCAGGTCTCCTGTTCGGGATTGGCGGGATAATAGCGGGTGACGCGGTTGCGGTAATCCTCCGGCATGTACCAGAGCTTGCCGGCACCCGCGAGCAGATACGGATTGATGTACTCCCCGGGGAGCAGGTCGAGAAACACCATGCCCGTCAACGCCGTGAACTCGGTGCTGCGCTCCACGCCGTTCAGCGCGGGATCGATGCCGAACTGCGTCTCATACGCCGTCTGCGTGTTCCGCCGCCAGCGGCGGTTGTAGTACAGCATGCCCTTGTCGAACTGCAGGCCGACGCGCAGGTACGCCGAAAGCGTGTAGCTTGCCTGCGCCCAGAGCACTCCGGAAACAAGCTCGTCGCTGAACTCGCCGTTGTACTTCGAAATTCCGCTCCCGGCGCTGACGGTGACGCGCCCGTCCGGATACCGCGGACGACCCGCATACGGCACATCCTGCCCCTTCCGCGGCAACGCCTGTTCCGTCCGCGGCAACGCCTGTTCCGTCCGCGGCAACGCCTGTTCCGTCCGCGGCAGCTCCTGCGCCACGCAGCTCCCGGCCAGCACCACCAGCGCCACGACCAGCACACACCTCATATCCGGCACTCACCCATTATCACACAATCCTTCTATCATTCTTTCTTTCCATCTGTCATCTGCCATCTGCCATCTGTCATCTTTCCATCTTGTCATCTTTCCATCTTTCCATCTGCCATCTGCCATCTGTCATCTGCCATCTGCCATTTGTCATCTTCCATCCTGTCATCCTATCATTCCCCTCACCTCTCATAAACATTCGACGGCGCCCTCTCCCCCAGACGGATGATGTAGATTTCCACTCTCCGATTGAACGCCCGGCCGAGGTCGTCGCTGTTGTCCATCAGAGGATGTGTTTCTCCGAAACCCCTGGCCTGGATGCGCGAGGGGGAAATCCCGGACTGGACGAAAAAATTCTTCACCGCGAGCGCGCGGCGCATCGAGAGGTTTTCGTTGTAGGCGTCGGTCCCTTCCGCGTCGGTATGGCCGCGGATCTCGACGACCATTTGCGGATATGCCTTGAAGACCGCGACCTTCTCCAGGAGATCGGCGAGATATTCCCGGCGGATCACGTCCATATCGAATTCGAAATGCACGTCGGTGAGGATGAAGGTCTTGTCCTCCTCCACGCTCTCCATGCCGAAGGCTGGGAGCGGACTCCTGGCCCCCGCGGCGGCGAAATCAAAGGTCGTCCCGCGCGCCGAGGTGTCGATGTCCGTCCGCACCGGCGTGATGTGCTGTACCGCACGCGGGATGTAGCCGGTGTAGCGTGCGAGCAGCTGCTGCTCGGCGGGACCGTAAATGGAATCGCGCTGTATGCGCCAGGGGCCACCCTGTCCGGCGCTGACGCCCCGGCCGTGTCTTTCGCCGGCCGGACCGGCATAGCCCTGGCCGCCCGAACCCACGATCTCTCCGCGATCGATGCCGCCCTGGCCTTCGCCGGTGCCGACGCCCGTGCCGCGGCCGCCATGCGCCTCGCCGCCCGAACCGACGATTTCTCCGCGATCGACGCCGCCCTGGCCTTCCCCTATGCCGACGCCCCGTCCGCGGCCGTCGCGGCCGCCGGAAGCGATGGAGGCATCGTAGCCGGGACCGTCGGGACAGCCATCCGTGTCGTTGATGCCGTTGTAGACCTCGGGCACCAGCGGACACTGATCGGCGCCATCCCATACTCCGTCGCTGTCGGTGTCGCGGTCGAGCGGATTCGTGCGGGTGACCACGATCTCGTGATCGTCGCGGAGGTGGTCGTCGTCTGTGTCGGCCGAATTGGGATTGGTGCGGTGAAACGCGATTTCCTCGTAATCATTGAGGTCGTCGCCGTCCGAATCGCCCTTCAGCGCATTCGTGCGATAGGTGACCACTTCGTTGTAGTCGAACACGCCGTCGCCATCGCTGTCCGCCTTCAAGGGATTGGTGCCGTGCACACGGATCTCGGCATAGTCGGTCAGGCCGTCGAAATCCGTATCGACCAGCGTCGGATCGGTCCCGATTTCGATTTCCTCCCGGTCGCTCAGTCCCTCCTCGTCCGTGTCGAACACCAGCGGATTCGTTCCGTGCCGATAGACTTCCTCGAAATCGGAGAGACCGTCGGCATCCGTGTCATCGAGCGAGGGACGCGTACGGAAGACGGTGACTTCGTAGTAATCGCCGAGCCGGTCCGCGTCGCCGTCCCACTTCAGCGGATCCGCTTTGTAATGCTCCGTCTCCTCGAAATCGGAGAGCCCGTCCCCGTCGGAATCGGGCTCGTAGACGTCGCTGCCGAGGCCTTCCTCCGAGCGGTTCGCCAGCAGGTCGCCGTCGTAGTCGTCATTGCGGAAAAGGTAGATGCGCAGTCCGAGCGAGGCGGTGAACAGATTGTCGTTGGCCTCGTCGGGCCGGTACGCGCGCGCTCCCCCGCTCTTGATGTAGTCGATGGTCAGCAGCTTCTCGTCGTAGGCGTCGAGATCTCCCTTGAAGATCATCGTGTATCGCAGTTCCGCGCTGGCGGCGATCGAGGGAGTGAAAAAGACGTCGAGCCCGAGGCCGAAGGGCACGGAAATCGCACCCGGCATGTCCGCTTTCGGACGTGTGTGAACGACGTCGCCGCCGTGATCCTCCGCGGAGTAGACCGTCACTCCGGCGCCGATGAGCACCGACAGATCGAAGACGGACAGCTGCAGCGGACGGTACTGCATCAGCAGCTGGAAATTGCTGAACTCCGTGGCGCGGGTTCCGTCCTCGGGGCCGAACTGGAAATCATAGAGCTGCGGATCCACGGCCGCGCGCTCGCGTTCATAGGAAAACTTGCCGTACTCCACTCCGAGTCCGACGGACAGGAAGGTGCGGACGGAAAACATCCCGCTGAGGGAGATCAGGCGCGTGTCATCCAGCGGCGTGAATTCTCCCGAATAGCGGTTCGCTCCGCCGGCCAGGCGGAACGCAAGCAATCCCTGCGAATAGCGGGTGCGGTAAGCGTCGTCGAGCATTCCGACGTCCTGCTGCGCCGAGAGAGGGAGCGCGAAAAGGATCGAACACAGCGTGACAGCGGAGGATAGTCTAGCGAATAGGTGCATACGAATGCGCAACCAGCGCGATCGGATCCGTTCTTATTACAGCTGAAACAGATTTAATTAAAAATTACGGAAATGGAGGAAAGAAACCTAGGCGTGCGCCATCAGCCATGCACGGGCGAGAGGGCGTGCATCAGAATCCCATGCGCCACGGCGAGATTGAGGGACTCGGCGCCGCCCCCGGCGATGCGTATGCGGCGGGGAATCATGTCGAGCAGTTCCGCGGGGAGTCCGTGCGCCTCGCTTCCGAATACCAGCAGTTCACGGCCGCTCGGGCGCCATGCGCCGCACTCGGTCCCTCCCTCGGCGACCGCCGCCACCAGCTCCCTCCCTGATTCGGATGCCAATGTCCGTAATTCATCGATCGATCCGACCTCCCCGAGACGGACGCGGAACAGCGAGCCCATCGTGGCGCGCACGACCTTGGGACTGAAGGGATCCGCGCTCCCCGCGGAGTAGAGGAGCCCCCCGCCGCCGAACCAGTCCGTCGTGCGGATCATCGTCCCGAAATTCCCGGGATCGGACACACCCCAGAGCAGCGCTGCCGGCCTGCCGGGCGGCATGGCGCGCAGCGCCTCCCGCGCGTCGAGCACGGGCAGATCCGCCACCGCGGCGATGCCCTGCGGTTCGCGCGTGGCCGCGATTTTCCCGAACAGTTTCTCGCTCGCCTCCAGCACCGGAATGCCCGCCGCGTCGAGACTGTCGACGAAGGCGGCGGAGCGCTCGATGCGCTCCCGCGTGACCACCGCGAGGCGGATCCGCGCGCCTGAGCGCAGCGCGTCGGCTACGAGGCGTTCGCCCTCGATGACGAAGCGGCCCTGCTCCTCGCGGTATTTCCGCAGGTGGAGTTTCCCCAGCTCTGTCGCGACGAGACGCGTCAGCGGCTCACGCATGGGTCAGTTGTTCAGCGCGCCCTCGGATATCCAAGTGCGGATGCCCGTCAGCTGATTGCTGTTGATGATGATCGGAACGTTGATAGGATGCGGCAGCCGGCCGTCGATCTTCTGCAGGAGCAGGCTGCTTTCCGGATCGCCGGCGATGACGATGCCCGGCCGCTCGGTCATGGCGACGTAGGACGTCAGGCTCAGGTCGCCCGCGCGGCTCTGGTCCTCGTGGCAGCCGTAATTGGCGCAGCGCAGGTTGAAGAAAGGCTGCACGTGCGCGGAATAACTGACTTCCTTGTCCGGAAATACGATCTCGTCTCCCGGCGTCGTGCCGCTGTCGTCGCACGACGGCATGAACAGCGTCATCCATGCTGCCATGAAGGCCGTGATGAGAACCAGTCCGCGTTTCATTTCCTGTTCCCTTTCAATGTGATGCGACCGTCTTTCTTCGAATCGATGACCTTCTGCATGCGCACGTAGTCGATGAACACGTCGCGGTCGACCGCGGCCGATCCCGCCGGACGCACGGTGATCTCGGCTTCCGGCAGACCGAACACGTCGTGGAGATGTCCGCCCACGTAGCTGTTGGTCACGATGGTGTAGACGCGCGCGGGATCCACGGGCGCGCCGTTGACTTCCGCGGTGAGCGCATGCTCCGGCGCGGCGTCGAAATCGTAGGTGAAGCGGAGTCCGCCGACCTGGCAGAACTCGCCGGTCTCCGTCGCCTGGAAGCGCAGCATGTCCAGCAGCTGCGCGCCGGTGACGGTGAAGGTGACGAACTCGTTCGCGAAGGGACTGATCTCCCACATGTCGCGCAGGGTGATCGGTCCCGCGTCGAGGTTCTTCCGGATGCCGCCGGAATTCTGGAATGCAATATCCGCTTTCGCGAAATCGCGCATGACGTCGGCCTGCCAGTTCCCGATATTCGTCTCGCCGTCGCGCCCGCGCTCCCAGTCCGTCACGAGTTCTCCGATGACTTCCGAAAGTCCGCTGTCGACGACCGCCTCCATCTCCCGCACCTTCGCGTCCATGACCGGATCGACGGTGACGTCCCCGACGCGTGTTTCGATCAGCTGTCCCCACGACGACTCCACCCTTCCTTCGGCGGCATCGACCTTCAGATCGAGGCGGCCGAGCCAGCGTCCTTTCGCGCCGGCCTGCACGATGCGCGTGCCGCGGACGATCATCGGTTTCCAGAGCGCGGTGTGCGAATGTCCCCCGACGATGACGTCGATATCGTCGACCGTGGCGGCGAGCGCCGAATCGGCTTCCACGCCCATGTGGCTGAGCACCACGATGAAGCGTGCGCCGAAGCGCTGCCCGAGTTCGTGGATCAGCTGCCGCGTCACCATCGCGGCGTCGAGCACATCGAGGTCCTCCACATTGCTGCGCATCGTCAGCGACTTCAGGTCCGCCGGCGCCAGTCCGATCACGCCTATGGTCATGCCCCCGCGCTCGAGGATGCGGTAGCGCGGCACGAAGGGCGCGCCGAGACTTTTGTCCCACAGATTCGCCGAAATGATCGGGAAGGTCACCGTCGGCAGGAGCTGCCGGAGATTGGCCGCGCCGTAATCGAATTCGTGATTGCCCAGGGTCATCGCATCGGGCTGCATGAGTTCGAGCAGTTCGAACTGCGAGCGGCCCTTCGTGATCGACGAGATGGGCGTGCCCTGGAAATCATCGCCCGCGTGCAGCAGGATCACGTTCGGACGCTGCGCGCGTTCGCGGTCCGCATACGCCTTCAGCGCCGCGTAGCCGCCGACGGCGATCTTCGTCTTTTCGCCGTTGACCTCGGCATTCACGTTCGACGGCGCGTTCTGCGCGTGGAAATCATTGTAGTGCAGTATCGTCAGCTCGACCGTCTGCGCGCTGAGCGGGACGGAGAGCAGCAGGAAGGCGAGGAGGCGGAAGATCAAGTGCATGGAGCTTCGCGGGTGAAAGGTGAAAAGTGAAAGGGTCAAAAAGTCAAAAAATGAAAGGGTCAAATGGTGAAAAGGTCAAAGGGCGCCGAACCTTTTGACCTTTTGACTCTTTGACTCTTTGTCGAATCCTTTGTAGCGCGTACGGGAATCGAACCCGTGTTTTGGCCTTGAGAGGGCCACGTCCTAGCCGCTAGACGAACGCGCCGTAGACGATTAATATACCAAGTGGAGGAATAATTTCCAAGAACGAGCACGTGCACGTGGACGCGCCTGGGACCGGCGCGCTCCAGCGCGCCGCGTCGAATTCCGAGTACGAGCACGTGCACGAGCACGTAGACGTGGACGCGCCTGGGAGGGGCGCACGCCAGTGCGCCCTCTTGGCGCACGAAAACGTGTACGAGGACGAGGACGTGTACGTGTACGAGCCGGGGCATACCTTATGCGCCGGGAATGACGACACATAGCCGGAACGGCCTGATGAGGAATAGCGGATTCACCTGCGCCGGCCGTGGACGAATAGTCCACCGAGAAGTGGATGCCTCCCGATGATGAAGATTTCATCATCGAAAACGACCGCGTTCGTGAATCCGATACCTTGCCCGTTGAATTGATCGAACAACTTGAACGATGCGCCGTTGTAATGCGCGATGTACCCGTTCAATCCCACGAAGAAGACGTTGTTCTTCGCGCTTCCTCGGACTACTCGAACATCGTAGCCGCCGTCGCCCTCGTCGAGAGGCCGGGGTTTCGGTTTCGCGATGTACGTCACGCGTCCGCTTCCGTCCTTGCGCATGCGGCCGATAAATAAACCGGCGATCCACATGCTGTCCTCATCAGAGGCAGCCCATCCACTGCACGGCACTCCGAAATAGGCCGAATCACATAGAGAGGGCATTTCCCGGTTCCATATCGTCCGCCATTCGAGTCCATCGAAACGCCGCAGACCACCATTGGTGTGCAGGAACACGGATTCCGAACTTGTCCCCCACAGGTCCCACACCTTGTTGTCCCAGTACATTTCCGGATACTCGAGCTTGTAGGTCGTCCAGCTCCGATCCGCATGGTGCCAGCGAAACACACGGGATGCGTTATAGTTGGCGAAAAACACGTTTGCGCTGTCGCTCGCCCAGATATGTGTCGCACCGATATCCGGAATGTGTCGTCCACCCGTGACGTACACCATCGTGTCGCGGTCTCCCTTCGATACCGTTGTATGCTGGATTTGGGAGACACTTGCGATCCAGAAATTGTCCCGCCGCAGGAATGCGAGCGCGACAATGCCACCATCAAAGAGATCCGGAGTGGGTGGACAAACCCTGCACGAGTCCCAATCCATGTTTCTGAATGGAAGACTGATGCTGCGCAACGAGTAACCGTTCCACAGGAATGCAAGGTAACCCATGCTGTATCCGGACATGACAACGAAATCCTTCGATAATGCTGAGATGGTGGATGCGATATTGTTCCCTCTGTTGTCACTCAAATGATGCATCGAAAAAACCCAGTCGTGTGATGTCGTATCCGGAGCTGGTGGCTGCACCGGATGTACCGGAGGGGCATCCGTGCACGAGGCGATCAGGATGAGCAGTGCGGCTATGCAGAGCGCGCGAACAGAAGTCCTGTATGGCAGCATGATGTTCTCCTTCGCCATCAGTCGAGTACGGATCAATGATACCAGCAAGAGTAAGATCAGGATAATCAGACGTGCCGCGACAGGCTGCCGCCGGACGACATTTCGTGGCTGCGGGAATTCAGGCTTGAATCTTGAGGACCAACTGAGAGAGAGAGAGAGAGAGAGAGAGAGAATCGCTTACAGAGTAGTATCGCATGATAATCTCCGATATATGATAAACAGGCGCCTTTATCGTTCGGAGGCTTTCGACACAACAGCAGATGCGCATAATCTCTATCGAAATCAGACGGTAATGAAAATAAGCCGGAAATGCAACCGCGATGATCACCGCCCCACGATCCGTGCTCTCATCTTCGTCCGCTACGCCGCACTACGGCGTGGCAAGCTGGGCGCACTGGCGTGCGCCCCTCCCATGCTCACACTCGAAGAGGGCGCACTGGCGTGCGCCCCTCCCAGGCTCGTGCTCCCGCCTTCGTACGGCTTCGCCGCACTACGGCGGGCAAGCGTGCTCGCTCACGTGCTCGTGCTCGTCTTCCGTGCTCGTGCTCGTCTTACGTGCTCGTGCTCGTCTTACGTGCTCGTGCTCGTCTTACGTGCTCGTGCTCGCCACTGGATTCCCATCACGGCGGGCGGTATACTGCACGGCATGAAAATGACTGCAATTCCCCGTACTGCCGATCCTTCCGAAGAGCGCCGGCTGCTGCGGCGCGCGCTGTGGCTGAGCGTGATCACGATCGTCTACAACGCCGCCGAGGGCGTCGTCTCCGTCGCCTTCGGGATGTCCGACGAGACGCTGGCGCTGTTCGGCTTCGGGGTGGACAGTTTCGTGGAGGTGCTCTCGGGACTCGGCATCGCGCACATGATCCTCCGCATGCTGCGGGCACCCGTCGAAGAGCGCGACGGTTTCGAGCGCCGCGCGCTGCGCATCACCGGCACCGCGTTCTACATACTCGCGGCGGGACTCCTCGCCGGCGCAGCGTTCACGGTGGCCACCGGCGCGCGTCCCGAAACGACGGTCGCGGGAATCGTCGTGTCGGCCATCTCCCTGCTCACGATGTGGTTCCTGCTCCGCGAGAAACTCCGCGTCGGCCACGCGCTTGCTTCCGAGGCCATCATCGCCGACGCCAACTGCACGCGCAGCTGCTTCTACCTCTCGTTCATCCTTCTCGCCTCCAGCCTGCTCTACGAGCTGTTCGGCATCGCCTGGTTCGATGCGCTCGGTTCGCTCGGCATCGCATGGTTCGCCTTCTCCGAGGGACGCGAGGCGTTCGCCACCGCCCGGAGCGGAGCGCTGTCGTGTGGATGCGACGAGCATTGCGAAGCCGGGAATGACGGATGACAAGATGGAAAGATGACAAGATGACAAGATGACAAGATGACAGATGGCAAATAGCTGATGGCTCATAGCTCATGGCTGATGGCTGATGAAAAGGTCCGCCACTCTTGCTTACAGCTTACAGCTTACTGCCAATAGCCAACTGCCAATAGCCAACGGCCAACTGCCCGGGGATTCGGCGGGACTTTGCGAAACGAACGATGATGCCTATCTTTCCGGATTCATCGAACACGGAGAAACATGTCCATCATCGAGGCTGACCACATCACCAAGGTGTTCAATCCGCGCGGCAAGGGAGCGATCACGGCACTGTCGGAATTGTCGCTGGAAGTCCGCGAAGGAGAAATATTCGGACTGCTCGGTCCGAATGGGGCGGGCAAGACCACGTTCATCAAGGTCCTGCTCGAGATCGTCGCGCCGACCGCGGGCAGCGCGCGAATGCTCGGCGCCCCCATCGGCAATGCCGCCGCGAAGGCGCGCGTGGGCTACCTGCCCGAGAATCACAAGTACCCGGACTTCCTGACCGGCGCGCAGGTGCTGCGCTACTTCGGGAAACTCGGCGGCCTGCCGGCGGCGCAGCTCGAGCCGCGCATCGCGGACCGCCTGCGCCTGGTCGGCATGGAGCAGTGGCACAAAACGAAAATCCGCAAATACTCGAAGGGCATGATGCAGCGCATCGGCATAGCCCAGGCGCTGGTCAACGATCCGCAGCTCATCATACTCGACGAACCGACCGACGGCGTCGATCCGCTTGGACGCAAGGAAATCCGCGACCTGCTTGGCCGCCTGCGGGACGCCGGGAAAACGGTGTTCCTCAACTCGCACCTGCTCTCGGAGGTCGAGCTGATCTGCGACCGCGTGGCGATTCTCAACAAGGGACACCTCGTCCGCCTCGGCACGGTCCGGGAACTGACCACGCAGGAAAACAGCTACCGCATCGGCATCGACGGCGCGCTGCCGGAGGAACTCCGCCGCCAGTGGGAAGCGACGCGGGTGCCGGTCGTCGAGGAGCACGGCGAACTCGTCTGCTCCCTCCCCGACGTGGCCGCGCTCAACGCGGTGATCGATCAGCTCCGTTCCGCGGGACTGCTCATCACAAGCGTCGCGGAGAAACGGCAGAGCCTCGAAGACATGTTCATCGACGTCATCACGCGGGAGGAGGCGCAATGAAACTCTGGGCCATCATCGAGTACACCTTCCGCGAAGGACTCGCGCGCAAGACCATCATCGGCTTCGCCGTCATCTCCACGCTCTTCCTCCTGCTCGGCGTCGTTGCGGCGCTGGTGATCCCGACGACGTTCGAAATGGGCGATGCGCAGACCGGGAAGACCACGATCGACATCACCCGCAACGCGACCGTTGTCTGGCAGGTGCAGGCGGGACTGACGGGCTTCATTAATTTCGCCGCGCTCGTGCTCTCGATCTTCGCGACAGCCGGCATTCTCCCCAGTACGATGGAAAAAGGAAGTATCGATCTTCTTCTCTCGAAACCGGTTTCGCGGCTGGAGATCCTGCTCGGCAAGTTTCTCGGCAGCATGCTGATCGTGCTCGCGAACGTCGCCTACTTCATCGTGGGCATGTGGCTCATCGTCGGTCTGCGCACGGGCGAGTGGAACGCGGGCTTCCTCGCGGTGACGCTGTCGATCACCTACACGTTCATGATCCTCTATGCGCCGATGCTGGTGATCGGCATCTCGTCGCGGAGTTCCGCCCTCACCATCATCGTCCTCTACGTGTTCATTTTCCTCGTCTCCCCCATCCTGCAGGGCCGGGAGCTGATCATGCAGCTCGTGCAGAACGACACCGTGAAGACGATCTTCGACGTCGTCTATTACATCCTGCCCAAGCCGGATGCGCTCGGCAACGTCTCCTACGCCCTCGTGATGCATCTGCCCTTCGACTGGATGCCCATCTGGAGCAGCGGACTCTTCGCCGTGGCCATGTATGCGCTGGCCGCGTGGCTGTTCCGCCGCAAGGACTTCTGAGCCATGCGCGGCGCGGGTGTCGCGTCCATCGTCTCGGGAAGTCCATCGTGGGAACGCGCGGTCCCGCTTCTGCTCGGCGCCTGCGCGCTGATCGTCTTTCTCCTCCCCGTTTTCGACGGCACGCTCACGGCCGGCTTCCCTCTCGACGACGGGGAGTTTTCCTATCCGGACCGTCTGTACGCGCGGCATATATCGATCACCGGAAACGCGTATCCACGTGTGATTATCGACAAAGCGGAGAAAAAACTGTAAAAACTGGACCTGGCACTTGCGTCAAGCCCTTTCCGGGAGTATTTTAGGGCAAAAATCTGTCCCCATCCAGCCATGCATCCAGGAATTGACCGTTCCATGGCGTGGGCGATACACGCGGTCACAAATCCCGCGCTGAAGAATTATCGGATGTCTTGGTGTTTTGTTCACGCTGTTTGTTGAGGAGGCTCCATGGAACAGGGTGTCGTAAAGTGGTTCAACAATGCGAAGGGGTTCGGGTTCATCAAGCCCGATGCGGGTGGCGATGTGTTCGTGCATTACAAGGCGATAGAGGGCGAAGGATACAGGAAACTCAAGGGCGGGGAGATCGTCGAGTACGAAGCGCATGACGGTCCGAAGGGCATGCAGGCCACGGTTGTCCGGCGGCTGAACGTGCCGGAGGAGGTGGACCTGCCGTTCAGATGAGCATTCAGCCTCCACGGCTGCGACCTCTCCCTCCCGGAGAGGTTTTTTTATCCTCCGATTTGCCGTAGATTTCCCCCGTCGCGGCCGGAAAAACCCGCAGCGGCGAAACACCCGACACGACACATGTTTTCCACACTCGCAAATAAGCTGTCCCTGCTCCGCATTGTGCTCTCTCCGGTGTTCTTTCTGCTGATCGTCGCCGGCGGAAGCCTGTCGCGTCAGATCTCCCTCGCGGTGTTTCTGCTGGCCGCGATGACCGACTGGTACGACGGCGTCATCGCCCGGCGCAGCGGAACGGTCACGAATTTCGGGAAATTCCTCGATCCGCTCGCGGACAAGTTCCTCACCTCTGCCGCGTTCCTCGCGTTCGCCTGGCTCGGCTATGTGCCCTGGTGGATGGTGATCATCATCGTTTTCCGCGACATCGTCATCACCCTGCTGCGCTCCTTCGCCGAGAGCCGCGGCGAGCACATCGTGACTTCGAAATCCGCGCAGTGGAAGACCTTCATCCAGATGACCGTGCTGTACTACCTCCTGCTGCTCATCGTGGGGAATGACGTCGGATGGGTGCGCGCGCTGCTCGGGGGCGTCCTGCCCGCACTGCTGGATCCGTCCCTCGTCTACCTGCTGATGCTCGCGGTGACGCTCTTCACGCTGATCACGGGCGTGCAGTACGTCGTCGAGAACCGGCGCTTCGTTTCCACACTGGTTCTCGGCCGCAAGGAGGTGACGGAATGAGCGTCGTGACAGTCACCGGCATGCTCCGGACGGGGCTGCACTGGTACTACCGCCTGCTCGGCACGGTGTGCTTCGCCGGCTACTTCCCCTTCGCCTCCGGAACGGCCGGATCCGCCGTCGCGCTCGCGGCATACTGGCTGCTGCCGTTCACCGATAACGGCACGATCACCGTCTCGCTCGCGCTGGCGGGGCTCTTCCTGGGCATTCCCGCGGCGACCTGGCTCGAACAGCAGCACGGCGACGATCCGTCGCTCGTCGTCTTCGACGAGTTCGTCGGCATGTGGCTGTCGCTCGCCTTCCTCCCGAAGATCTGGTGGGTCGCGCTCGCGGCGTTCCTGCTCTTCCGCCTGTTCGACATCGTCAAGCCGCAGCCCGCGCGCTACTTCGACCGGATGCGCGGGGGCGCGGGCATCATGATGGATGACGCCGTCGCGGGCGTCTACGCCAACATCGTCATGCAGATCGTGCTGCTCTTCGTCTGAGCGCCGGCGAGCGGATTCCGGATCGGCGGATCGCATGACGCGCCGGAACTTGAACTCCGCATGACGAAGTCCATTCCGGGATTCACCCGACGTCATTTCATTTCCCGCAGTCACCAACGAATCAAGGATACACGCATGCAACGCATACTGACCGCATTCCTGCTCATGCTCCTTCTCGGCCTCAGCGCCCACGCGCAGGAGGAGGACGAGGACTTCGAAATCCGGCCCAACCGCCGCGAGCGCGGGGGCGGCATCGTCGGAGGAGGAGGGGGCGTCATCCCGACCTGGCATTTCCTCAATACCGCGGATCTCAACATCGCGCTGGCCGGGAAGGGACTCCCGCAACTCGGAGAAGACGGTCTCTTTCTCTTCGGCGGCCAGGGCTACGGCTACATCATGATCATCCCGAACCTGCGCATCGGGGGCCTCGGCTATGGCGGCTCGATGGAATCGCGGCGCGACGCGGGCGGTCAGTACCAGTCCACGCGTCTCGACGTGAGCGCGGGCGGCGTGACGGTCGAGTATGTCATTCCCTTCGGCCGCTTCCACGTCGCGCTGGGCGGCATGCTCGGCGGAGGCTCGTACACGCTGACGCTGGCGCAGGGCGACAACATCGGCAAGACCTGGGGCGGTCTCTTCCCCTCCTCTCCGTCGTCGGCCGTGGACAGCAGGCACGAACTGGTGAACGATTTCTTCACCTGGCAGCCGACGCTGACGCTCGAGTACGAAGTGCATCCCTTCATCGTCGCCGGCCTGACGGGCGGCTATCTCGGGGGAAGCGGTGACTGGGTGCTCGACGACAACTTCGACATGACGGGCATGCCGGAGCTGAACTTCGAAAGTCCGTTCCTGCGCTTCGGCCTCACGTTCGGACTCTTCCTCGGCGAGAACTGACGGATGACGGTCCGCTCCCACGCGAAAATCAATCTCGGCCTGCGCGTGATGGGACGCCGGTCCGACGGCTTCCACGAGCTGACGACCGTCTTTCACCGCATCGACCTTTTCGACACCCTTTCCTTCGAAATCACCGCCGGCGGCGTGTCGCTCGAAAGCAACCGTGCCGACATTCCCACCGACGACGGCAATCTCTGCGTGCGCGCGGCGCGGCTGCTGCTCGCGCAGGAACGGGGCAAAGGCGTCCATATCGTCCTGCACAAGAATGTGCCCGCGGGCGCGGGACTCGGCGGCGGCAGCGCCAATGCCGCGGCCGTCCTGCGTTTCCTGCCCGCGCTTCTGGGACTGCGTTTCCCGGAGGAGGAGCTGCTCGAGATGGCCGCGATGCTCGGCTCCGACGTCCCGTATTTCCTGCAGGACGGCAGCGCGCTGGCCCGCGGACGCGGCGAAATTCTCCAGTACTTTTCCTGGCGGTGTCCGTGGTGGATACTGCTGGTCAATCCCGGGATTCACGTTTCCACCGCCTGGGCCTACGGCAGCCTGCGCCTCCCTGACCAGCCCCCGGCCGTGGACCTGCGCGCCGCGCTGCTGCGGGCGGCCGACGATCCCGCCGCGCTCGCGCTGCTGCTGCACAACGATTTCGAGAGACCCGTCATGGATGTGCATCCCGAGATCCTCGCCGTGAAGCGGCGCATGCTCGACGCCGGCGCCGCGGGCGCGCTCATGAGCGGCAGCGGTTCGTCGGTGTTCGGGCTCTTCACGGACGAGCGCTCCGCCCGCGCCTGCGCGGAAGGTTTCCCGGCCGGACAGCTGCTGAGCATCACGCGGCCGGGATTCGTGCCCGAATCCGTCGTGCGCGAATCCTAGGAGCGGGAGTTCCGGCGATGTAACTTTCCTCCGCGCCCGCGTGTTTTCTTTCATACCGCGCTTTTCGACCCGGCAGCGCTTTTCGACCCGGCAGCGCTTTTCGACCCGGCGGCGCTTTTCGACCCGGCGGCGCTTTTCGACCCGGCGGCGCTTTTCGACCCGGCAGCGCTCTTCGACCCGGCGGTGCTTTTCGACCCGGCAGCGCTTTTCGACCGGGCAGTGTCGTTCGAGGGGGCAGCGCCCTCCCGTGATTGAAAGCCGGTCTTTCGTTCGTGTTTCATCACCATTGACAGAATGTGCGTATGCCTCAGCTCCGTGGACTCACCCTGCTTCTCCTGTCCGTCGTTGTTCTCGCCGCCTGTTCGGACGACGATCCGATCGAATCGGTGCATCATGTCAATCCTCTGTGGACGCCTGACGGAAAAACGATCGTCGCCGGGTATGACGCATATTACCCTAGTCCGGGAGACGGGGCGGTGGCGCCGGCGACGCCGCCGTCACGCCTGGCGGTCATGGATTTCGCCACGCGTGCGACGCGGATCATCGACCTGGTCAAGGTGTCGACCTGGCATTCGCTGTACGCATTCGATCCGTCGGGTCATGCGCTCGTCTTCACGCAGAACGGCGCATTCTGGTTCTACGACCTGCAGGGAAAGCAGCTGCTGCAGCATAGTCCGGCCGAGGGCGGCGAACCCCGGCTGCTCGCGTTCAATAATACCGGAAACTCCTTTTTATGGGCGGGGACGACCGGCTGGGGCTACTCGGTCAACATGACCACGTACGACGCGATGAACTGGACCATCCTCCAGACCGTGACGCTGTTCAGCGACACCACGAGCGAGGCGGTCATCTCGCTCGTCCTGACCTCGCAGCGGTCGTTCGCCGTGCGCATGAATTCCGGATTGGTGCGCGAAATCGATTACGACGGCACGGAACTCAACAGCTTCACGATCGGCGCGCTCGCGGCCGACAATCCCTGGCATCAGCGGCTGATCTACTACACCACAAACGGATTGCGCTACCTGTACGCCATCGATGCCGACGGCCTGATGCGGCTCGATCTCTCGACCGGCGCGGCGAATCAGCTCGTGAAGGGAGAGGTCGTGGATTTCGACGTCTCCGACACACGCCGCTCGCTGATATACGAAACGCACACCGGCGACACCTGGCTCTCGAGCCAGGACGGCATTCCGCTCTCGCGCATCGCGCCGCAGAATCTCATGCCCCGCTTCTCGCCGGCGGCAAACGGTATCGCGATGGTCGAGCGCATCTCGCCGCAGCGCGACTCGCTGCACGTGCTGCTGCTGCGCTAGCATTCCCGGGATCGACTTTCCCCGCGCGGGTCCCTCCGGATCCGCGCTTTTTTATTTCCCCTCGCGGCGTCTCCCCTGATCCGGCGTCTCCCTATGAACGCCCTTTCAGATTTGTGCGTCTTTTATTTCCCCTCGCGGCGCAGCTGCCAGGCGCAGCGCGCGAGCCACTCGGTCACTTCGTTGCGCATCGTCTGCGTCAGCGGTTCGTTCAGGAGATGGCGCAGCAGGCGCTGCGCTTCGTGCCACTGGCGCTCCTGGTACTGGAGACGGGCGGCGAAGAGGCGGAGCGCGCTCGGGGCGGGAAGGAACGCGATGCGCCGCCAGGCCCGCAGGGCTTTCCCGCGGCCGTCGGCATCGACGGCGACCGCGCGCATGTACTCCTCGACGAGCACAGGATCCTCGGGCGCGCGGCGCAGCAACTCTTCCGCGCGTCGCAGCCGCAGCGAATCCGCCGTTTCTTCCGACGCGTTCAGCAGGCCCGTGACCATCCCGCGCAGGGCGGACGCGTGTCCACTGCGCCGCGCGCGGCGCATCCGCGCGGCGAAGGCGGTCGGCCAGCCCGGGGGATTTTCCGCGACGAGCCGCGTCAGCGCGCGGTCCGCGGCGGCGGAATCGCCGCGATTCCACAGAGCCCTGCCAGAGGTACAGCGGAAAGACCGAGTACGCGCGCGTCGTATCGGCCAGGTACCGCGCGGTGACGGCGACCACCGAATCCCATCGGCCCGCGGCGTAGAGCGCGCCCGCGAGTCCGAAGGCCGAGCGTGCGTTGGGCGAGAGCCGGTCCGCTTCGCGGTAGAGCGCGGCCGCCCGCGCGGGCATGCGGGCATCCATGGCCTCGCCCGCCGCGCGGTTGCGCTCGGTCAGCGCGCGGGGACATTCCGCGCTGAAGAGCGAGGGCCGGCGGAATGCGTACGCGACGGCGAGGCTGTCCGGCAGGGCTCGCGGAATGCCTGAGAGGAAGATCCGCCAGCGACGGTCGATCTCGTCGTAGCGCATGCCGACGGCTGATTCGAGATCGTCCGTGGAGTACGCGCGCCGTATCGTCGCGACGCCGAGCGAATCCATCAGCCAGCGCGTCAGCGAACCCGCGGCGACATAGCCCGCGGAGGATGTGCCGGTGGCGAAGCCCGCGGTGCCGATGCAGGTGCGCGCATGCGGCAGGATGTCCTGTGCGAGCATCCCGGCGCAGAATTCATGCAGCGTGCGAGTGCCCCACGACCACTCCACCGCCATGGCGAGCCCCTCCGTCAGTCCGAGCACGCGCAGGAAGGGCGTGCGGATGATCCAGGGACCGAAGCTCCCGGCCACGACGTGCACGAGTTCGTGCTTGACGGTCAGCGGCCAGCTGTCCGCGGAGAGGTGGATCTCGGCGCGCCAGGGACGCGCGAGATCGCTGGTTTCGGTGCCGAGGAGGCGGTGCTTGGAGGCGTCGTCGGGATAGACGTACGCGGTGACCTCGCGCTCGAAGCGCACGCCGAGTTCCGCGCGGATCCGGTCGAGCTGAAACAGTTGCTCCTCCGCCATGCGATGCACCTCGGCGGAATCCATCGAGGCTGCATCGTACACGATGCGGACGCTCCCCAGCCGGTACTCCGACCCCAGCACGCGGCGCAGATGCGCATAGCTGTTGCCGAGACCGAGTTCCGCGTCGAAAAAAGTGAAAAACAGTACCGCGGCGACGGCGGGAAGAAAGGCCATCGCGAGGCGGCGCCGCAACACCGGGTCCGGATGCGGATTCTTCAGCGCGCGCAGCGCGGCGGTGACGACAAGCATCGCCGCCGCGTAGGCGAGCGTCGAGCAGCGGTACAGCAGCAGCGCGAGGAAAGGCGGCTGCGACTGGTCCCACGAGAGTCCGAGGAACATGCCGAAGACGTGATTGTAGGCGTACAGCCGCGGCTGCGTGTAGATCTGCACGAAAGGCTGCGCGAGCAGCAGGAGCAGCAGCGCATACCATGCCCACACGCCGCGGCGTCCGAGAAGCGCCTCGAGAAAGACCAGCGTCGCGCTGCTGAACGCGACGGTCATGAAGGGAATGAGCAGCCAGAACAGCGCGCCCTCGAGCATGGCGCAGTTGCGCACGAACATCGCATTGGCGGTGAGGATCGCCGCCGGAACGAACAGCAGCGCCCAGCCCGCGAGCGTCAGGTGCAGCGCGAGCACGAACACCGCCCCGATCGGCGACCGGCGCCATGCGGGATCCGCGGCGCCGCGGCGGTTCAGCATGCGGCGGAATTTC
>CAZWNO010000018.1:0-15713 GCA_964635845.1 uncultured Chromatiales bacterium | reverse complement strand
TGCGGCGAGCATGCCGAAGAGCAGCGCGGACTCGTAGCCCAGCGTCCCGAGCAGCGGGACGGCGGCCGCGGTCAGACCCGCCGCCGCGTAGAGCACGAGCGGCGGCAGCGCGCCGCGGTGCAGGAGCATTCGTAGGAATAACGGGTATTTATTTCTGTTTTGCATTTTCTACGGCCCCTTCCCCGGCCGCACGCGCCGGTCCCAGGCGACCGTGTAGCGTCCGTGACGCGCGCGGGGCGGCACGGAGGGCGGCAGGATGTCGCGCACGGCCCGGTACGCGCCCTGGTCGATCTCGTCGCGTTCGATCAGCACCGCCGCGGATCCGCGGCGCTGCGCCGCGGCGATACGGGCGCGTATCCCGTCGACACCGACGACGCGCGGCTCGAGCCGGTCGTAGCGCAGCCGCTCCCGCTCCACCCAGCCGATATCCGCGCCGCGGAGATAGAACGTGAGCTGCGGATTGTCGCCGTTCCCGATCAGGAACACGCGCGCCGCATCGGACGAACGCACGGCGGCGGCGGCCTCCTCTGCACCGTCGTCCGAGGCGGCGGGAACGAAGATCCAGATCCGCGCACAGGTCGCGATGGCGAGCACGAGCAGCATCGATGCCGTCAGCGGCAGCGAGAGCACGCCGCGGAGCCGTCCGCGGCGGTAGAGCAGCCAGACGCCCGCGAGCGCGGCGAGTGCGCACAGCAGCAGCGCGATCGCCGCGCCGACCGTTCCCCCGGGCAGGGGCGCGCCGCCAATGCCGCGGAGGAGGTCCTTCACGGCCGCGCGCAGCGGATGCAGAAGCGACCAGGCGAGACAGAGCGCGCCCGCGAGCGCGATCGCGAGCATCGGACCGCGCTCCGCGCGGCGCAGCAGCGCGACGCCCCGCACGGCATGCAGGAACAGCAGCGGCAGTATCGGGATCAGGTACACCTCGAACGAGGAACGCATCAGCAACAGCGCGGCGAGCGTGACGAGGATGACACAGGTGGCCGCGATCCACAGCGCCCGCCGCGGCGGGAACAGCGACCGCCACATCGAGAGCAGCGCGAACGGAAAGAGCAGGCTCAGGTTGACGACGAGCTGGTTGAGATAGTACATCGAACCCGTGTCCTTCGCCGTGCCCTCGATGCCGGCGAAGGTCGCCCCGAGCGGCAGCGCCGAAGAGAAAAGGAAACCGATGCCGTTCCCGTGCGCCGCCGCGAAGGACCATGCCCAGGGCAGCCAGAACGGCAGGGAGATCGCCGTCATGAGCACGGCGGTACGCAGCGCGCGCGACCGCTGCGGCTGCGGGAGAAACGCCGCCGAAAGCGCCACGGCCGCGGGCACGCTCAGCGCGAAGAACAGCTTCGTAAGCAGGGCCATGCCCAGCGCGCAGCCGGCGAGCAGCGTGTCGACGGAACGACCGCCGCGCAGGGCGCGGACGGCGAAATACAGCGCGGCCGTCATGCCCAGCGTGAGCAGCATATCGAGCTGGCCCAGGCGCGAGAAGACCGCCGGGAGCGGCGCGAAGGTGAACAGGCCTGTCACCGCGAGCGATGGCAGGGTTGGCAGTGCCATGCGCGAGAGACGGTAGATCAGGGGCACGAGCAGCGCGGCCGCGACGGCGGATGTCAGGCGGTAGACCCAGAGCTGCTCGCCGAATATCAGCAGGAATGCCGTGGAACACCAGACATACAGCGGCGGATGCGCGGAATAGTACGCGCCCCCGAGCATGAACGCCGACTGGTCCCACACCGCGCCGAACTGCAGTATCACCTGCGCGCGGAGGGCGTAAATCGATTCGTCCCATTGCTGCATCTCACCGAAGCCCAGTCCGGCGAAGCGATACGCCGCCAGCACGAGCAGCAGCGCTGTACGATGCCTCAGCAGACGCCGCGCGAGAGATTTCCAGAATGCGCGCGCCCCCGGCGGACCGGCCGGAGCCGATTTCCGTTCCCTGTGCGGCGCGTCCGTATCGATATAGGTGATCCGCGGCATGACTCGATCGGAAAATCACCCAAAGCGGAATGGAAAGCAAATCCACCGGATGGAGAGCAATTCCGCCCGCCTGTGTGGTTTATGATCGTTGCAGTCGTTTCCCGTTGATTTTCTGTCCCGAATGAAATAACTTGTGTAGTTGGATTTTTTACTGATCGACCGGTAATGCCCATGTATCTCCTCAGTCTCATCATCATCCTCAGTTACGTCGCTGGCTCGATTCCGACCGGACTCCTCGTCAGCCGCTGGCTCGGCGGGACCGATATCCGCAGCCACGGCAGCGGGAATATCGGAAGCACCAACGTCATGCGGACGCTGGGCTGGAAACTGGGACTGCTGGTGCAGGCCGGAGACATCATGAAGGGGCTCCTCGCGGTGCTCGTCATCGCGCGCCTGCACTATGGCGACTTCCCCTTCAACAACCGCACGCCGTTTGACGATTTCACCGTCGTGCAGATCATCGCCGGCCTTTCCGCGGTGATCGGCCACATCTTCTCGATCTTCCTGAATTTCAAGGGCGGCAAGGGCATCAACACCGCCGCGGGAATGCTCGTCGGCATCGCTCCCGTCGACATCAGCATCGCGCTGATCGTGTTCGTGCTCGTCCTGCTCTCGACCGGGTATGTATCCCTCGGTTCGCTGAGCGCGGCAACGGCCTTTCCGACCACGCTGTTCATCCGCTTCAACGTCTTCCAGATCGATATCCCCAGTTATCATACCCTGATCCTCTTCAGCATCGCAACGACGCTTCTGCTCTTCTGGGCGCATCGCGCGAATATCAAGCGCCTCCTCAACGGTTCGGAAAACCGCTTCAACCGTCTGAAGCTGCTCGGCCGCAGAGCCGGCGCTTCGATGCGCATGTTCTTTTTCTGAGTATCGACGCGGCCTGGATCTGTCGTGCGGATTCCGCCGGGATCCGCGCGTTCTGTTTTGTATCGACGGGTGAAAGATGAAGATCGGCATTCTCGGCGCCGGCAGTTGGGGAACCACGCTGGCGGAACTCCTTCACGGCAGCGGCCGCACGGTCACGCTCTGGTCATGGTCCGAACGCGACGTACGGAACATGCGCATCACGGGACGCAATACCGTTTACCTCCCCGACGTCGCCATTCCGCCCGACATGCACGTCACCGCCGATCTCGCGGACGCGACGGCGTTCATGGACATGCTCGTGATCGCCACGCCCTCGCAATTCGTGCGCGGCGTCCTCGCGCGCATCCCCCGGGAATCGCTCGGCGAACCCCTGATCGTCAATGTCGCGAAGGGCATAGAAAACGGGACGCTGCTCCGCATGTCGGAACTCGTCCGCGACGTGCTCCCGCAGCTCTCTCCCGACCGCTACGCGGTGCTGTCCGGACCGAGCCATGCGGAAGAGGTGTGCCTGCGCCGGCCCACGGTCCTCGTCGCGGCGTCGACGAGCGTGGATACGGCGGCGAGCGTCACTGAGACCTTCATGACGGAGAGCCTCCGCATCTATGCGGGCAGCGACGTGGCGGGCGTCGAGCTGGGGGGATCGCTCAAGAACGTGATCGCGATCGGCGCGGGCATCTGCGACGGATCGCATTACGGCGACAACGCGAAGGCGGCGCTGATCACGCGCGGAATCGCGGAGATACGCCGTCTCGGGGAAGTACTGGGAGCGAATCCGCATACGTTTGCGGGTCTCTCCGGACTTGGCGATCTTATCGTCACGACCATGAGCCGTCACAGCAGGAATCGCTACGTCGGCGAGGAAATCGGCAAGGGCCGACCCGTCAAGGACGTGCTCGCGGGCATGTCCATGGTCGCTGAGGGCGTCGACACGACGCGGTCCGCGCACGAACTGGCGCAGAAGCACGGCGTGGAAATGCCCATCGTCCGCGAGATGTACGAGATCCTGTTCAACGGCAAGGATCCGGTGCAGGCGACACAGGATCTGATGACCCGCGAAGCCAAGAACGAAGTCTGGTCCTGACGAGCGGACAACCCGCATGAGCGGACAATCCGCACGAGCGGACAACCCGCATGAGCGGACAACGCGCATAGGTGAACAACCTGCATGAGTGAACAACCAGCATATCCTCTTGTCCCGGGCTGCGTGATCGATTCCCTTGCCGGAAGCGGCGGCATGGGAACGGTATACCGCGCGCACTACGGCGACGAAGCGCGTCCCGTCGCGGTGAAGGTATTGCATGCAGGTGATGCTTCGCTGCGCGAGCGCATGCAGACCGAGTTCCGCATCCTCAGCCGCCTCGAGCATCCGGCGCTCGTGCGCATGCATGATTTCGGATATCTCGATGACGGACGTCCCTTCTTCATCATGGACTGGGTGGAGGGCGCGCCCCTGTCCGCCGCGTTCCTGCGCGACGGGGAGGGAGGGATCGATGCGCGGCGCTTCGCGACGCTGGTCTACGATCTCACCGCCGCCCTGTCGTTCATCCACTCGCAGCATGTCACGCACGGCGATCTCAAGCCCGCGAACATCCTCATGACGGACGGACGGCCGCGCATCATGGATTTCGGGCTGAGTGCGCTGAAGGAGACCGATGCGGCGGGCGCGGCGGGAAACCGGGGCCTGAGCGGCACGATGGAATATCTCGCGCCCGAAAGGATCCGTGGCGAGGCACCGGCTCCGTCGTCCGATCTGTACGCGCTCGGCTGCATCCTCTACGAACTCGCGAGCGGCGCGCTGCCCTACCAGGGCGGCACCGCGGTCGAGATTCTGAAACGCCATCTGAACGACGAGGTCCCGCCTCCGCCTGCCGCGCTCCCCGCGATCCCCGGACAATGGATCACGACGCTCCTGCAGAAGCAGCCGCAGCGGCGCTACCGCGGCGCGCGGCAGCTGCACGCCGCCGCCGCCGCATATCTGGGGGTGCCACCCGCCGAGCTGACGGACGCCGCGACCGGCAGCCTTCGGCTGCTCGACATCGCGCGGCGGCAGGAGCATGCCCGCGCACAGGAAGCGTGGGAGCAGTCGCGTCTCCGATCGCGCATGCTCGTTATCGAGGGTCCGGAAGGAATCGGGAAGTCGCGCTTCCTGCGCGAGCAGTCCACCGAGATCCAGTTCGCGGGCGGCAGCGTGCTGCGCGTCGACCTCCGGGCGGGCGACAGCCCGTTCGCGCCATTCCTCCGCATCTTCGCCGCGCAGGCGGGAGGAGATACGGCCGCGGGAGGAAACGCAACCGCGGGAGGAAACGCAACCGCGGGAGGAAACGCAACCGCGGGAGGAAACGCGTCTGAGGGAAGAGACGCGCAGCCGGATGAAGGAGTATCCGCTCCGCAACTCGCTTTGATCGCCGCATGGTTCCCCGACGCCTTTCCCGGCGTCGCGCCCGCGCCGCGGGACGGTCTGCAGACCGAAAGCCTCCGGCTCCGCACGCTGCACGCGGCGGCGGAACTGCTGTGCCTGCGCATCGCGCCCGACGCGGTGCTGATCGACAACCTGCACCTGGCCGACGAATTCACACGGGACTTCCTCGCCTACCTGCTCTCCTGGGCCGACGCGAACGCCCACGCCGGGCTGCTCGTGCTCGCGGCGCGCGACGCCGCGGCCGACGCTGGCAAGGAGCTGCCGGCCTCTCCCCTGCTGGGAACGCTGCGCCTGCCCGCACTCACGAAAACGGAAGTCGGACAGGCCCTCGCCGATCTGCTCGGCGGCGTCTCCCCGTCCTTCGTCGAAGTGATCGCGCGGCAGAGCAACGGCATCCCCGGCCATGTCGAGGAACTGCTGAACTTCTGTCTCGCCGAACGCATCCTCGAGGCGACGGACCACGGCTGGCTGGTGCACGAGCGCGAAAACCTGGGCGCGATCTTCCCCGCCACCATGGCGCAACTCTACGCCCGCGCGATCGAACGTCTCGACGACGCGGCGATCGCCACGCTCACGGCCATCGTCGCGACGCCCATCCCCTGTTCCCCCGAAGCCGTCTCGGCGGTGAGCGGACTCGATCCCGTCGCCCTCCGCGCGGCCGTCGCCGACCTGCTGCACGCGGAACTTATCGAGCCGAGCTACGGTCCCCTCTCGCTCGCGCACGACGCCGTCCGCGAGGCGCTTCACGCCACGCCGCCCCGCCCCGCGGATTTACGTGAGCACGATGCAGCCCCGCCCCACGCGGCGGAGCAGCGGGCGTCTCACGCAGCCCCGCCCCATGCGGCAGATCCGCGGGAACTTCACGCCGCCTGGTACGGCTGGTATGAGGCGCATCCGCCGAGGCACGATGCGCAGGCCGTCCTCGCGCATCACGCGCTCGCATCCGCCGATCCCCCGCGCGCGCTGCCGCATCTGCTCGAGGCCGCGCGCTACCGCGAGGCCCGCTTCGACAGCGCCGGCGCTGAAGCGATGCTGCGTGCCGCCCTGCCGCTGATCGGCGAGGCGGACGGCGAGCGCCGCTTCCACGTGCTGGACGGCCTGAGCCGCCTGTCCAACATCCTCGGCCGCCGCGCCGAGGAAGAGGAGTTCCTCGAAGAGATGCTGCTGCTCGCCGCGCAGTCCAATTCCACCGCGCGGCTCGCCGCGGTCTACCGCAACCAGACCGAGCACTACCTCTCCATCGCGGAGTACGAGCGCGCCCGGCGTAGCGCGGAGAAGGCGCTCGCGTGCTACGGCGACACCGGCGACCTGCTTGGCCAGGCCTGGTGCCATCAGAAGATCGGCTTCGCCGAGTACCGCACGAAGCCGGGCGAGCAGGTGCTGGCGCATTACGAGAAGGCGCGCGGACTCTTCAGCGGCGCTGCCGCCGCGAGCGAGGAAGGGAACATGCTCATCGACATCGGTCTCGTGTACTACTCCGTGCTCGAGAATCCGGAACGGGCGCTTGTCTGCTTCGAGGAGGCGCGGCAGATCTTCGAGTCGGTGCAGGACACGCGGGGGCTCACGCGCTCCTTCGGCAACATGGGCGCGCAGTACTACGCGCTGGGGCGCTACGAGGAAGCCCTCGAATATCACGGACGGGCGAATGCGCTGGCCGCGGCCTCGGGCGACCGCCGTCTGATCGCGACGAGCTGCGGCGCGCTGGGCCAGTGCGAGATCGCGCTCTGCCGCTACTCCCCGGCGCTGCTGCATCTGCAGGAGGAACTGCGCATCGCCCGCGAGATCGACGACGGCTACCTCCAGGAGATGTGCCAGGAAAACCTGGGCGAGATCTACATGACCCTCGGCGCCTGCGATCAGGCGATCGAGGCCTACACCGCGGCGCAATCGCTGGCCGAATCCAGCGGGAACACGGCGGGGCTCGCCGCGGGACAGATCGACATCGCGGGTTGTCTCATCGAGAAGCGGGATTTCGACAGCGCGCAGAAGCTGCTCAAGAAGGCGTCGGCGCTGCTCGAGGAGGCGCGGGACGTCAACATCGGCGCGATGCTGGCGTATCGCCTCGGCTCCCTGCACCTGCGTCGCGGCGGCGACGACGGGCATGAGCAGGCGCTTGCGCAGTTCAGCCGCCTTGGCGATCTCGCGGACCGCCACGGCTTCGACTCCTTCCGCATCCTCGCGCGCTCCTACGCGGCGCTCACGCAGCTGCGCCTCGGACGCACCGCCGTCGCGCTGGAGCTTTCAACCGCGGCCATGCAGCTGCTCGAGGAGAAGGGGCCGCTCTACGGCGGCGCGCACGACATCCTCTACAACCATGCGCTGATCCTCCGCGCCAACCGCGACGCCGCCGAGGCGAACGCCTGCATCACCCGCGCGCACGACGCGCTGATGCGCAACGCCGAGAGCATCGCCGACGCCCAGCTCTACCGCAGCTACCTCGAACAGGTGCACGTCAACGCCGAGATCGTACGCGAATTCGCGCGCACGCACCGCGACCAGTCCCCGCATGCGCTGACCGCCGTGCGCGAGCAGAACCTGCGCACGCTCTACGCCGTGGCGAGCAAGATCAACTCCGTGCTCGATCTCGATCAGCTGCTCGACACCATCATGGACAGCGCCCTCGAAGCCATGAGCGGCGAGCGCGGCCTGATCTTCCTCATAGAAAACGAGCAGCTTGTCCTGAAAGCGTCGCGCAACGTCGAGAAGGAGACGATCCGCGACGCGACCGAGATCAGCCTGAGCATCCTGCGCGACGTGCTGAACGCCGGCCGCCCGATCATCGTCTCCGACACCTCGCAGAGCGACGAATTCAAGCGGCGCGAATCGGTGGTCAACTTCCACATCCATTCGCTGATCTGCGTGCCCATGAAATCGCGCGACCGCGTGATCGGCACGGTCTACGTCGACAGCCGGGCCGACGCCATCGCGGCGATGTCGTTCTCCGAGATCGACGCCGAGTTCCTCGAGGCCTTCGCCAACCTCGCCACCATGGCCATCGAAAACGCGCGCCTGCACGCCGAGCTGAAGAAGGAAAACCTGTACCTGCGTAAAGAAGTGGAGGAGCGCTTCGGCTTCGAGAACATCATCGGCACGAGCACGCCGATGGAGACGCTCTTCGCGGAGACGCAGGCCGCCATCGGCAGCGAGGGCAGCGTGCTCATCTACGGCGAGAGCGGGACGGGCAAGGAACTGATCGCCAAGGCGATACACTACAACGGCGCGCGCCGCGAGCATCGATTCGTCGCGGTGGACTGCGGGGCGCTGCCCGATACGCTGCTCGAGAGCGAGCTGTTCGGCTACAAACGCGGCGCCTTCACCGGTGCGGTGACCGACAAGCCGGGGCTCTTCGAGGAAGCCCACAACGGCACGCTCTTCCTCGACGAGATCTCCAACACGTCGCTCGCGTTCCAGGCCAAGCTGCTGCGCGTGCTGCAGGAGGGTGAATTCCGCCGCGTCGGCGACGCGAAGACGCGCATCGCCAACGTGCGCGTCATCTGCGCGACGAACAGGGATCTCGCGAAGGAAATCGAGTCCGAGCGTTTCAGACAGGATCTCTTCTATCGCCTGAACGTCATTCCCATCACCGTGCCGGCACTGCGCTCCCGTGTCAGCGACATTCCCCTGCTGGTCGAGCATTTCATCGCGAAGTACAACCAGCGCCACCCCTCCATCGTCCGGAGCGCCTCGGCGGACCTGATCGAATTCCTGCAGCGCCTTCCCTGGAACGGCAACGTGCGCGAACTGGAGAATCTGATGAACAGGATGATCGCCCAGTCGCAGAAGGAAATGCTGACCCTGCGGATGCTGCCGTCGGATTATTCCGGCGCGCAGAAGGCGGCGGGCACATCGGAGCGCGGAGACTTCGAGGTCACGCTCAGGGCGCCCCGGCGTCTCGATTCGCTGGAAGACGTCGAGAAGGAGCACATCTCCTTCGTGCTCAGGCACACCAACGGCAACAAGACGGAAGCCGCGAAAATACTGGGGCTCAAGCGCACGACACTGGTCGAGAGAATGAAGAAACTCGGCATGATGTAGATTACGGTCACGGTCCGGACTCTCGACCCGGATGTCCGTCAATATGCTGACGATCACGGAATATTGGCGTCAGCAGCGTGCCGGGACAGGAAAAACCATCGTTTTCAGAGCCTGTGCAAGGGTGTTTCCTGGCATGATTCTGGCAGAGATATGCTTCCAGTCGTTAATGAAGTTTTAATCATACTCGCTTGATTTTTCATTGCATTCGTCGCGGCAAACGCGTAATTTCACGAAGGTTCAAATATATTCGAAATTGTGACACGTTTCACAGTCATATTTTTCTCTCTGCTGTTATGTTCGGGAGCACTTGCCCTCGCGCAGGACGGCGCGCCTGAGAATCTCACGGCGGAGCTGACGGTCGAAGGCAATGTCCTGCTCAAATGGCAAACCCCGACCGGGCAGCTCCCGTCCCGGTACGAAATCTGGCGGGGGTACATCTCCCCCAGTCTCGTCATCGCGCAGATCTACTCCCCCACCGCGGTCCAGTTCACCGATTACAACGTGAAGCCGGGAGACGACTACGTGTACATGGTCGTCGCCGTGTATCCGGGATCCAGGTATGGCCGTGCGTTCACCGACATCCGTGTTCTCCCGAAGCCGAACGGTCTCGCATTCACTTCGGATCCGAAGACCACCGCCCTGGTCGGCAACAACTATTTCTACACGTTCACCGTCGACGCCGCCAAGCCTGAAGAAATTTCCTTCATGCTCGTGGGCGCCGTACCGGAAGGCATGACGCTGAATAATGTCGTCGGCGGCCTTTCGTACATTCACTGGAATCCTTCCAAACTGGGCGTCTACCCGGTGACCATCGTCGCGACCAACATCCGCACGAACGCGCGGGCCATCCAGGAGTTCGACATCAACGTCGCGGACAAGCCCGGAACGCTTCGCGGATTCGTCCGGACCCTCACCAGCGATCCGCTGCCGGGAGCCATCGTCCGCTTCTTCCTGACGAGCAAGCGCGCGAACATGGTGTATGAAGCGCGCACGGATGCAAACGGCGACTTCATTCTCGAGGACGTGCAGGTCGGCCGCATCTACGCCTACGCGCAGTCGCCCGATGAAGCGTACCAATCCCAGTGGTATATCAACGCATCCTCGATCACGGACGCGCTCGAGCGCGTGCTCGACACGTTGAACAACAATACGCTGGTGTACGAATTCCATCTCTTCGGTTCCATAGGCACTCTCGCTCGCGTGTCAGGCCGCGTGGTGAACGAGCAGGGCGCGGCGGTCGAGGACGCCCGTGTCTCCTTTATTCGCAAGCAGGATTTCATCCACATCGGCGACACCGCGAGCCTGGACCTGCTCGCCGAGGGAGTGATCGATTCCTGGCGCGCCGGACACGTCGACACCAGCGTCTATACTGATTTCAAAGGCGATTATTGGCTCGATCTGCCGGTCGGACACGAGTATTACACGATCGTCGAAAAGGAAAATTACCTGAGTGCGTTCATCGCCGACGAGACCAACGCGATGCTGGCGAAGGCCGTGCGCATCGGGAACAGCAACGTGCTGAATTACACGCTGACGGGTTCCGGCTCCACCAGCAACATGATCTACGGCAAGGTCGTCAGCCAGAGCACCGGCGTGCCGAAGCTCGCGACGATCGTGCTCATCGACAAGGAACTCATGCGCGGCGCGGGCGGCGGACATACCTATCGGAAATACCGCTCCGTGGTCACGGATTCGAACGGCGTCTTCAACTTCGGCAACCTTCCCGACTCGCCGGCGTCGTCGGCGCTGCTCGCGATCCCGATGGATCAGAGCCTCGTCCCGCAGTACTACCACTCGAACGGAGGCCGCACCAATTTCACTGAGAGCGAGGAACTATCGCCGGTCGGCACGATCCAGAACATCAATTTCGAGCTGCAGGAAACGACGCGGCAAGGCATCGGCAGCTATTTCGGCCAGGTGCTCCTGCGGCGCGGCGCGGAGCGCATTCCGCTGCCGGGGACTCTCGTGTTCGCGGAGGTTGAAGCCACCGGACAACTCGCGGGCTATGCGATCAGCGATTCCACCGGCTGGTACTCCATCACCGGCCTCGAACCGGGGAACTACCTGCTGTACGCCGACAACCCGCAGTACAGCTATCCGGTCGTGTATTCCGCGGCCAAACCCACGCGCAGCATGCCGGTGACGATGACCTACGTCAATTCGACCGATTTCAATCGCACCGTCGATGTGAATTTCCATATCGACGACCTGCGCACGACCGTCGGTACCGGCGACGATCCAATTCCGACGAACCTCACCTTGGCGCAGAATTATCCGAATCCGTTCAATCCGTCAACGACGATCAACTTCACCGTCCCGCGCCGTCAGCACGTGAGCCTGAAGGTCATCAACACGCTCGGCGAAGTCGTCGCGACGCTCGTCGACAGGCAGGTCGAAGCAGGCGGGCACGACATCACATTCACCGCCGAGGGACTGACTTCGGGCGTGTATTTCTACCAGCTCCAGAGCGAAGGACACACGCTCAGCAGACACATGCTGCTCGTGAAGTAGCGCGTGAATAGCGCATAAAAAAACCGTCCCTCCGGGACGGTTTTTTTTATGCGCGCTGTAGGCTGTAGGCTGCAGGCAATCGGCGTTTCGTCCTTCTTCACTCCTTCACTCCTTAACTCCTTAACTTCTTAACTTCTTAACTTCTTAACTTCTTTACTTCTTTACCCCCCCTCTTCCTCATCCTCATGAAAACGAACGCCGCAAGAACCACGACCGCAATTATTCCCACTATCCACCACACATTGCTTCCGCTGGATGCGACGATGACGGCTTCCATTTTCCGCGCGCTGTCCAGCTCCGAAAGCTTGAACACCCAGACGGCGTTGCTTCCGTCCGAGCTGTCCGCATTGGACTCGCGTATGTCGCCGGGAAAGTCGTAACGGTAGGTGAAGGTGAATTCGTCGAGCATGCCGTCTTCGGATGTGCTCGTCGCCGGCAGCGTCTGCACGAAACGATAGACATCGCCTTCGCGCATCCATTTCATTTCCATGTCCTTGAAGCCCTGGGAACGCGACAGCTTCGTGATGTCGTCGAATTGCAGAGACACATGCACGTGGCGCGTGGAGTCGGACTCGCGCGATTCGACGCGCACGTCCTCGACGGTGATACCGTCGGAGGCATACTGCGCGCGGATGGAGTCCTCGTGGAACGTGAGCGCCCCGCTGTTGAACCATGAAAGGACGCTCTCGGAAATCCAGTAATGGATTTCCATGCTTCCCGAGCCGTCCTCGTTCAGCGTGGTGTTCTGTTCGTAGTTGATGCAGCCGGCAATCAGCAGCGGCAGAAGAATCAGTACTGCGGCGACGTGTCGCACGATACACCTCATTCGATGGTTTCTATCAGGATTTGAACGGTACGACAGTAGAAGCGTCCCTCCGGGAGGCCATTATCGAAGAGCAGAATCGATTCGCCGACACCTTCCGACCGGATCGCGCCGGCGGGGATGTCGCGCTGCATGCACTCCTGCACGGCGGCGGCCCTGCGCTCGGACAATCCGAGATTGTACTCGTCGTCACCCATGGCGTCGGTATAGCCCCGGATGATCATGGTCGACGCGGGACTGATCCGCTTCGCGGCATGCGACAGGATGGCGGCGTTGCGCGCGCCGAGTTCGAATCGGTCGAAATCGAACAGGATCAGACTGATTTTCTCGAGCGTACGCCCGGGCAGCTTTTCCACATTCTTTTTTTCCAGCGTCAGGAATTCCACCGGAATCGCCTGCGGCGCCGTCCGCACCTCGGCGTCGTGCGCATCCTTCGCCCAGAGGGTGAAGTACAGCGTGTCGGCGCCCGGCAGGTTGCCCTGGAGGTCATGCCAGTTCCAGATAATCGAATCCGGATAGCTGGCATAGCCGTCCGAATCGCGGAGGATGCGTCCGCCCTGCTTCACCTCGAACATCCAGCGCATGAGTCCCGCTTCGGCGGTGATGGACGGGGAGAAACGCACGGCGGGAGGCGACAGCACCTGCTCGATGTCGCTCGTCTCGATCGGGGCGAGGAGTTCGCCGTCGGAGGATTCGATTTCCACCCGGCGGTTTTCCTCCCTGCCTTCGGGCGACCGGTTGCTCGAGGCCGCTTCCGGCAGACCGCGCGACGCGACGCGGATGCGCCCCTCGTCGATGCCCCAGATCTCGTGGAAATATGCCGCCACGCTGCGCGCCCTCTTCTCCGCGACGTCCGTCGGCTCGGCGCCGTCGGTGGTGCCGGTCAGGGTAATCGTCGCGTCCGGACGCTGCTGCATGCGCAGCGCGATGATGTTGAGCAGGTGATGATAGCGCTCGATCGTTCCGTCGGGAAGATCGGCGATCCGGTAGCGCTGCGCCTGTTCGGCGGTGAGGAGGTTGTAGCGTCCAGGAATCTCCGACGCGTTCTCGGCGAAGAAGACGTAGTTGAGCAGCGGCACCGTCGCGCGCGTCACGATCTCCTCGATGCGCAGGCCGCGATGCCCGCTCGCGCCGCGCAGGACGCTGAAGTCCAGCACGTCCGCGGTGACGGCGGCCTCCAGCACCGCGTCCTCGTTTTCCTTCGAGAGCAGGAAATCATGGCTGATCTCGCCGTATGCCGCGCGATTGACGAGATCGAAGCGCTCCGTCTGCGGGAGATGGATTCCGGAACTCGCCTCGACGTCGTACACCGCGCCGGCGGGGAGCACGATCACGTATTCGCCGGAGTACGCGTTGCTGTTGTGCGTGCTGATGGTTTCGCCGGTCGCCGCGTCGCGCAGCGTGAGCGTTGCGGCGAGCGGCGCGAGCGTGCGCTTGTCGCGCACCGTGCCGCTGAGCACGACGACCGCGCCCGGGGGAAAGGGATTCGGTTCCGCGCGATAGATATCGTATCCGCCGAAACCGCTCGCGCGCTTCGAGGAGAAATACACCGTGCGTCCCTCGGCCGCGAGCGCGAAGAACTCGTCGTTGTTTTCCGAGTTGAGGGGACGGCCGACATTGGTGGGCGTCGACCACGCGTCGCCGATGCGGCGCGAGATGAACATGTCCGTTCCCCCGAGGCCGGGATGTCCGTCCGATGCGAAATACAGCGTCGCCCCGTCGGAGGCGATGAACGGAGAGACCTCGTCCTTCGCGGTATTGACCGGTGCGCCGAGGTTCACCGGCACGCGCCAGTAGCCCTGTTCGTCCTTGTACGTCATCCAGATGTCGAGTCCGCCCAGGCCGCCGTCGCGGTCCGAGACGAAGTAGAGGACCTTCCCGTCCGCGCTTACGGAGGGATGCGAATCCCAGGCGTCGGAATTGACGGGCACGCCGAGATTCTCCCCGGCGCGCCACTCCATTCCCTCGAGCACGGCGCGGTAGATGTCCGACTTGCCCCTGCTGTCGTCGCGGTCCGAGGCGGCATAGAACAGCGTCTGTCCGTCGGCGGTGAAGCTCGGCGATCCCTCGTTTGTCGCGGTGTTCACATTGCCCGTGAGGGGGACCGGCCGCTGCCAGAAGTCGCCGATCAGCGCGCTCTCCCAGAAATCACGCGCATGCGGAGCCATCACGTTGCCACGCGTGAAAATCAGCCGCAGGCCGTTCGCGGTGATGCCCGGCGCGAATTCGTCCTGCTGCGAATTCACCGCGGCACCGATATTGGAGATCTGCACGGGGTAACTGCGGATGTCCACCGGCGGCGTGGAGGAACACGCAGCAAGCGACACGGCGACGGCAATCAACGGGAGGACGCGTGTATGGTACATGGCGAATGGAAAGGGTGGACGGTGTGTCCACCCAATATACGAATTTTGCAGTGATCTCAGGCGAAAAACAATCCCGGCGTCCGTCTTCCGTGATCGTGCGCACAGGCGTTTGGTGGACCGCGATCGGGAGGCGCCGCGAATCCGGATCAGGCCGGGGCCTGGATCGCTCGTCCCGGTGAAACGGCGGGATCAGGACGCCGCCGGTTTCTCCTTCCGCGTGAGAATGGTGTCGATGATGCCATAGGCCTGCGCCTCGTCCGCCGACATGTACTTGTCGCGCTCGGAGTCCGCGGTGATCTGTTCCACGTTCTTGCCCGTATGCCTGGCCAGGATGCCGTAGAGCTGGTCCCGTGTGCGCATCATTTCCTTCGTGTAGATCTCGATGTCGGTCGCCTGTCCCTGCGTGCCGCCCATCGGCTGATGGATCATGACGCGCGAGTGCGGGAGCGTGATGCGTTTCTTGTCGGCGCCGCCGGCGAGCAGGATCGAGGCCATGCTCGCGGCCATGCCGATGCAGATCGTCGAGATGTCGGGGCGGATGTACTGCATCGTGTCGTAGATCGCGAGTCCCGCCGACACGCTGCCGCCCGGGCTGTTGATGTACAGGTAGATGTCCTTCTCTGGATCCTCCGATTCGAGGAACAGCAGCTGCGCGACGATCAGGCTCGCGACGGTGTCGTCGATCGGCGTGCCGAGAAACACGATGCGCTCGCGGAGC
>CAZWNO010000017.1:37713-49531 GCA_964635845.1 uncultured Chromatiales bacterium | reverse complement strand
TCGACGGCGACCAGATGGCCGTGCACGTGCCGCTGTCGTTCGACGCGCAGCTGGAAGCCTCGATTCTGCTGTTGTCCTCGCACAACATCCTCTCGCCGCAGAATGGCAATCCCATCACGATCCCCAGCCAGGAGATGGTGCTCGGCTGCTACTACATCACCAAGGCGCTCCCGGGCGACAAGGGTGAGGGCATGGTCTTCGCTTCGATGGACGAGGCGCTGATCGCCTTCGACCAGCAGCGCGTCGGGCTGCATGCGCGCGTGAAAGTACGCGTGCCCGTCGCTCCCGATCGACTGGCGGAAGGCGGACCGAAAAGCGAGATCCTCGACACCACGCTGGGACGCATTCTCTTCAACCGCATCGTTCCGAAGGAACTGGGCTACATCAACGAAATCCTCACGAAGCGCCGCCTCGTACAGATCATCGGCTCCATTTTCCACAAGTCCGGCAACCTCACGACGACCCGTTTCCTCGACGATCTCAAGGACCTCGGGTTCGGCTACGCCACCAGCGGCGGCCTCTCGATCAGCGTCGCGGACGTGGAGATTCCCAAGGAAAAGGTGGACATCATCGACAAGGCGCAGCGCGACGTCGAGAACATCATGAAGCAGTATCAGATGGGCTTCATCACGAACGGCGAGCGCTACAACAAGGTGATCGACATCTGGACACGGACGACCAACCGCGTGGCCGACAAGCTGTTCGATACCCTGCAGCGCAGCCAGCACGGCTTCAATTCGCTGTACATGATGATGGACTCCGGCGCCCGTGGTTCCAAGGAGCAGGTACGTCAGCTCGCAGGAATGCGCGGGCTGATGGCCAAGCCGCAGAAGAGTCTCACGGGCCAGACGGGTGAGATCATCGAGAACCCGATCGTCGCGAATTTCCGCGACGGTCTGTCGGTTCTCGAATACTTCATCTCGACACACGGCGCGCGCAAGGGTCTCGCCGACACGGCGCTGAAGACCGCGGACGCGGGCTACCTCACGCGTCGTCTGGTCGACGTGGCACAGGACGTTGCCATCACCGAGTTCGACTGCAACACCATCCGCGGCGTGGAAGTCGAGGCGCTGAAGGAAGGCGAGGACATCAAGGAGCCGCTTTCCGAGCGCATACTCGGCCGCGTCTCGCTGTACGACGTCAAGGACCCGCTCAGCGGCGACATGCTGATTCAGGCGGGCGAGATGATCGATGAGTTCAAGGCCGAGGCAGTGGCGCAGACATCCATCGAGGCGGTTGTCATCCGTTCGGTGCTGACCTGCGAGGCGCGTCACGGCGTGTGTGCGCGCTGTTACGGACGGAACATGACCACCGGCCGCCTGGTCGATGTGGGCGAGGCGGTGGGCATCATCGCGGCGCAGTCCATCGGCGAACCGGGCACGCAGCTGACCCTGCGCACGTTCCACGTCGGCGGCACCGCGAGCCGCATTGCCGCGCAGTCGCAGATCTCGACGCGCTTCGACGGCCGCGTGCAGTTCGAGGGTCTCAAGTATGTCGTGTACCAGGACGACGTTGAAGACCGCACCATCGTGATCAACCGCAATGGATTGATCAACATTCTCGACGACGACAACCGCGTCCTCTCGAAATACGACATCCCGTACGGATCGGTGTTGCTGGTGGAGGAAAACCAGCGCGTCGCCCGCGGCGAGGTGCTGTACGAGTGGGATCCCTACAACGCGACCATCATCGCGGCGTTCCCCGGAACGGTCCGCTACGCCGACCTGCACGATGGCCGCACTTTCCGCGAGGAGCCCGACGAACAGACCGGGCATATCCAGAAGGTCGTCACCGATTCGAAGGACAAGACGCTCAATCCGCGCATTCAGATCGTCGACGACAAGGGCGAGGTGATGGCGGAATACAACACGCCTGTCCGCGCCAATCTGGCCGTGGACAATCTCCAGCGTGTCATCGCCGGCACGGTGCTCGTGAAAATCCCGCGCGAGATCGGCAAGACCCGCGACATCACGGGCGGTCTGCCGCGCGTGACCGAGCTGTTCGAATCGCGCAGCTCGCAGAATCCCTCGATCGTCAGCGAAATCGACGGCACCGTCATCTTCGGTGCGCAGAAGCGCGGGTCGCGCGAGATCATCGTCACGAGCCATGACGGCAGCGACGTGCGCACGTACCTGGCGCCCATCGGCCGCCACGTGCTGGTGCAGGAGCACGACATGGTCAAGGCGGGCGAGCGCCTCACCGACGGGTCCATCAATCCCCACGACATCCTGCGCATCAAGGGCGCGGGCGCGGTGCAGGAATACCTGGTCAACGAGATCCAGGAAGTGTACCGCATGCAGGGCGTGCGCATCAACGACAAGCATATCGAGGTGATCGTACGCCAGATGCTGCAGAAGGTGCGCATCATCGCTCCCGGCGACACGCAGTTCCTCGAAGGCGACGTGGTCGAACGCGCGCGCGTCGTGGAGGAGAACGGCGAGCTCGACGACAAGGTGATCACAACGGATAAAAAGGACTCGAAATTCAAGAAAGGCCAGGTGGTCTCGCGCAAGAAGCTGCGCGAGGCGGCGTTCGAGCTGAAGAAAAAAGGAAAGGCGGCTCCGGAATTCCGCGATGCCGAGCCGGCCAACTACGAACCCATCCTCCTCGGCATCACGCAGGCCTCGCTGACCACGGAGAGCTTCTTCTCGGCCGCCTCCTTCCAGGAGACCACCAAGGTGCTCACGGAAGCCGCGATCGCGGGGAAGGTCGACGAACTGATCGGTCTGAAGGAGAACGTGATCATCGGCCACCTCATCCCGGCCGGTACCGGATTGAAGAAGTTCAAGAATATTATCGTGACTTCGGCGCAGGATGAGGTCGAAGAAGCCGTCATCGCGCCGGAACTCGTCGCGACGGTGCAATGATATTCCGTCCCGGATGGACAACCGTGCTTCCCTTGCAGGATTTCCACCTGCAAGGGAAGAAAATTGTCCGATTGCGCAGTGGAGCTCTTGACAAAGATTGGAGCTTTCGCTACATTTATAAGCTCTTGTGAGTTCTTCTGATCTCACCAGAGATTTTTACGTATCCCAGCAAAGGATTCCTGAAGTGCCAACGATCAGCCAGCTCGTACGCAAAGGTAGAAAGGTCATCAAGGCCAAAAAGAAAGCGCCCGCGCTTGACTCCTGTCCGCAGAAGCGCGGCGTCTGCACGCGTGTGTACACGACGACGCCCAAGAAGCCGAATTCCGCGCTTCGCAAGGTCGCCCGTATCCGCCTGTCGAACGGCCAGGAAGTGACAGCGTACATCCCGGGTGAAGGCCACAACCTGCAGGAGCACTCGATCGTGATGATTCGCGGCGGTCGTGTCAAGGACCTGCCCGGCGTCCGCTACCACATCATCCGCGGCACGCTGGACACGCAGGGCGTGGAGGCGCGTCGGCAGGGTCGGTCGAAATACGGCGCCAAGCGTCCGAAATCCTAATCTGCAATCAGAGTAACACGACATGAGAAAGAGACGCGCAGAACGCAGACACCTCAGCCCGGACCCGAAGTTCAACGACATTCTGGTTTCGCGCTTCATCAATTCCATCATGCTGCACGGGAAGAAAACCACCGCCCGCCGCATCCTGTACGGAGCGATCGAGGAGATCGAGCGCCGCACGGGTCAGAGCGGGTACGAGGTGTTCCGCAAGGCGCTGTTCAACGCGCAGCCGATCATCGAGGTCCGCGCCCGCCGCGTCGGCGGCGCCACCTATCAGGTGCCGATGGAAGTACGCCCGGAGCGCCGCACGGCGCTGTCCGTGCGCTGGCTGCTCAACGCCGCCCGGTCGCGCGGCGACAAGTCCATGACGCGCCGTCTGGCTGCGGAACTCATGGCAGCGGCGAACAACGAGGGCGGCGCCGTGAAGAAGAAAGATGACGTGCACCGCATGGCCGAATCGAACAAGGCCTTCGCGCACTTCAAATGGTAACCATCAACGAGACGATATAGAAAGGCCGGGGAAGTACACCCATAATGGCGAAGCGGGAATTTCCAATAGAGCGGACCAGAAACATCGGTATCATGGCGCATATCGATGCCGGGAAGACGACGACGACTGAGCGTATCCTCTTCTATACCGGCGTATTGCACCGCATGGGCGAGGTCCATGACGGCGCGGCGACCATGGACTGGATGGAGCAGGAGAAGGAGCGCGGCATCACGATCACGAGTGCCGCGACGACGTGCTTCTGGCGGAACCACCGCATCAACATCATCGATACTCCCGGTCACGTCGATTTCACCGTCGAGGTCGAGCGCGCCCTGCGCGTGCTGGACGGCGCGGTGGCGCTGTTCTGCGCGGTCGGCGGGGTCGAGCCGCAGTCGGAAACCGTCTGGCGCCAGGCCGACAAGTACCGTGTCCCGCGCATCGCCTTCGTGAACAAGATGGACCGTGTCGGAGCCGACTTCTACAACGCCGTGGGCATGATGCGTTCGCGCCTGGGCGCCAACGCCATCCCCGTCGTGCTCCCGATCGGCCAGGGCGAGACCTTCGTCGGCATCATCGACCTGATGACCAACACCGCCCGCATCTATCACGACGAGACCTTCGGCGACACCTGGGACGAGATCGAAATCCCCGCGGATCTGCAGGAGGTCGCGCGCGAGTATCGCACGCAGATGCTCGAAGCCGTGGCGGACGTCGATGACTCGCTGCTCGTGAAGTATCTCGACGGCGAGACGATAAGTCCCGAAGAAATCGTCAATGTGCTGCGCCGCGCGACGGTCGAGATGAAGATCGTGCCGGTGCTCTGCGGTTCCTCCTTCAAGAACAAGGGCGTTCAGCGCATGCTCGACGCAGTCGTGGATTTCCTGCCGTCGCCGCAGGACGTTGGCGCGACGATCGGACATCATATCAGCCTGTCCGACCATGTCGAGCGCCAGCCGACCGATGACGAGAAGTTTTCCGCTCTCGCATTCAAGGTCGCGACCGATCCCTACGTCGGCAAGCTGATCTTCTTCCGGGTGTACTCCGGCACGGTGAAAGCGGGCTCCTACGTGTACAACGCCGTCAGCGGAAAGAAGGAGCGTCTCGGACGCATCCTCCGCATGCATGCGAATCACCGCGAGGATGTCGAGACGGCGTACACCGGAGACATCTGCGCCGCGATCGGACTGAAGCACACGCGCACGGGCGACACGCTCTGCGAGGAATCCGATCCGATCGTGCTGGAGAAAATGGAATTTCCGGAACCCGTCATCGACGTGGCCATCGAACCGAAATCCAAGGCCGATCAGGAGAATCTGGGCGAGGCGATCCAGAAACTCGCCGAAGAGGACCCGACCTTCCGCGTCCACACGGACGAGGAAACCGGTCAGACAATCATCAGCGGCATGGGCGAACTGCATCTCGAAATCCTGATCGATCGCATGAAGCGCGAGTTCGGCGTCGAGGCGAATGTCGGCAAGCCGCAGGTGGCCTACAAGGAGACGATCCGCGAGGCCGCGGTGGCCGATATGAAGTTTGCCCGGCAGACCGGCGGCCGCGGCCAGTTCGCACACGTGGTCATCGAGGTCATGCCGAACGGGAAGGCCGCCGGATACGAGTTCGTCGACGAGATCGTCGGCGGCGTGATTCCGAAGGAATACATTCCTGCCGTTTCAGAAGGAATCAAATCGGCCATGCGGAACGGCTTCCTGGCCGGCTACCCGATCGAGGATATCAAGGTCCGTTTATATGACGGCTCCTATCACGAAGTCGATTCGTCTGAGATGGCCTTCAAGATCGCCGGTTCCATGGCGTTCAAGGAAGCGGCGCGCAAGGCCCGGCCGGTGCTGCTCGAGCCGGTGTTCATGGTCGAGGTCGTGACGCCGGAGGAGTACATGGGCAGCGTGGTGGGCGACCTCAATTCCCGCCGCGGACGGATCGAGGGCATGAGCACGCGCAGCGATGCGCAGGTGGTCCGCGCCCTGGTTCCACTGTCGGACATGTTCGGGTACGCGACTGCGCTGCGCTCGCTCTCACAGGGCCGCGCCATTTACACCATGCACTTCAATCACTACGACGAAGTGCCCGCGAGTATCAGCGACAAGATCGTCGAGAAATACCAGGGCAAGCGGTCGGAAAAGTAGTCACCACGAATTTTCTACGTTCACTCAATACAGTCACAGGAGCACGAGTACAATGGCCAAGGAAAAATTTGATCGCTCAAAGCCTCACGTCAACATCGGAACCATCGGTCACGTTGACCACGGCAAGACCACGCTGACGGCTGCCATCACGATGGCACTGGCCAAGAAAGGTCTTTCCGCGGTCCGTACCTTCGACTCCATCGACAACGCGCCGGAAGAGCGCGAGCGCGGCATCACGATTGCGACCGCGCACGTCGAATACCAGACGGCGAACCGTCATTACGCGCACGTCGACTGCCCGGGACACGCCGATTATGTCAAGAACATGATCACCGGCGCCGCGCAGATGGACGGCGCCATTCTCGTCGTCGCCGCCTCGGACGGCCCCATGCCGCAGACCCGCGAGCACATCCTGCTGGCCCGCCAGGTGAACGTACCGCGTATCGTCGTGTTCATGAACAAGGTGGACATGGTCGACGACGCCGAACTCCTCGAACTGGTTGAGATGGAACTCCGCGAACTGCTCAGCTCCTACGAATTCCCCGGCGACGAAATTCCCATCATCCGCGGCAGCGCCCTGAAAGCGCTCGAAGCCGGCACGAACGATAGCATTCCCGTCGACGACGAGCGCCTCAACTGCATCTGGGAACTCATGGATGCCTGTGACAGCTACATTCCCATTCCCGAGCGCCAGGTGGACAAGCCCTTCCTCATGTCCGTGGAAGACGTGTTCTCCATCACCGGTCGCGGCACGGTCGGCACGGGCCGTATCGACCGCGGCGTCGTCAAGGTCGGCGAGGAAGTCGAACTCATCGGTCTCGGCGCCCACAAGAAGACGGTGGTCACGGGTGTGGAAATGTTCCGCAAGGAACTCGACCAGGGTATGGCCGGCGACAACGTCGGTCTGCTGCTCCGCGGCGTCGACAAGACCGAGCTCGAGCGCGGCATGGTGATCGCGAAGCCGGGAAGCATCACCCCGCACAAGAAATTCACCGCCCAGGTGTACGTGCTGAAGAAGGAAGAAGGCGGCCGCCACACCCCGTTCTTCAACGGTTACCGCCCGCAGTTCTACTTCACCACGACCGACGTGACGGGCATCGTGACCCTTCCGGAAGGGACCGAGATGGTCATGCCCGGTGACAACGTCAACGGAATGACCATTTCGATGATCTCCGAGATCGCAATGGAAGAAGGACAGCGTTTCGCAATCCGCGAAGGCGGCCGTACGGTCGGCGCCGGCGTCGTCACCAAGGTGATCGAATAATTGATCGTGACGAGAACAGTGGGTGGAAACACCACCCACTGTTTTTTTCACCAAACCAACAAGCAGGTTTACTGTGGCGCAGCAGAAGATACGCATCAAATTGAAGTCCTACGATCACAACCTGATCGACAAGTCGGCGGAGAAGATCATCAAAACCGTCAAGACCACGGGCGCCGTGGTGTCGGGTCCGATCCCTCTCCCCACGAAGAGATCCGTCTACACGGTCTTGCGGTCGCCGCACGTTGACAAAAAATCCCGCGAGCAGTTCGAAACGCGCTCGCACAAACGTCTCATCGACATATTCAACTCCACGCAACGCACGGTGGACTCGCTGATGAAGCTCGAGCTTCCGGCAGGCGTCGACGTTGAAATCAAAGTGTAACGACTTACAAGAGCTGGTTTGACACTATGCGCGGAATACTAGGAAAAAAACTCGGAATGACGAGCATCTTTGATGAGGACGGCAAGCTCATCCCTTGCACCATCATCGAAGCGGGTCCCTGCACGGTGCTGCACAAGCGCACGAAGGATCAGGACGGATACGAGGCGGTGCAGCTCGGCTTCGGGACGCGTTCCGAGAAAAACGTGAACAAGCCCGACATGGGCCAGTTCAAGAAATACAACACGAAGCCGCTGCGCCATCTGCGTGAGTTCAAGGGCTTCGATCAGGCGACGCTGAATTCCGGCGACCAGGTGACCGTCGACATCTTCGAGGTCGGCGAGAAAGTGACCGTCACGGGCACGTCGAAAGGCAAGGGATTCCAGGGCGTCATGAAGCGTCACGGCTTCGGCGGCGTCGGCGGCGAAACGCACGGCCAGCATAACCGCCTCCGCGCACCGGGTTCGATCGGCTCGAGTTCGTATCCCTCCCGCGTTTTCCGCGGGATGCGCATGGCCGGCCGTACCGGCGGTGATCGCGTCACCTACAAGAACATGACCGTTATTCGAATCATTCCGGAATCGAATATCCTGATCGTCAAGGGCGCCGTGCCGGGTGCGAAGACCGGGCTGCTCGAGATTCACAAACAAGCTAAGTAATCGCTGGAATCATGAACGTTCAAGCATATACAACCGCGGGCGCAAAGAGCGAGGAAATCGCGCTGAACGAGACAGTGTTCGGAATTGAGCCCAATGCGCATGTCGTCTACCAGGCGGTGCGCATCCATCTCGGGAACAAGCGTCAGGGCACGTCCAAGACCAAGGAGCGCGCGGAAGTGCGCGGCGGCGGACGCAAACCGTGGCGGCAGAAAGGCCGCGGCACCGCGCGCGCCGGATCCTCGCGTTCCCCGCTGTGGGTCGGTGGCGGTACGGTGTTCGGTCCGCGTCCGCGCAACTACCGGAAAGCGCTTCCGACGAAGATGCGCCAGCTCGCCCGCAAATCCGCCTACGCGATGAAGGCCAGCGACCAGCAGATCATGGTGGTCGAGGACTTCAAACTCGCCGGCAGCAAGACGCGCGAAGTGGCGGCGATTCTGAAGGCCCTGTCGCTGCAGAACACGAAGACACTGCTTCTCGTCGCCGAATACGATCAGAATCTTTGGCTTGCCGGACGGAACATCCCCACGCTGGAAATCCGTGAAGCCTCGAAAGCCTCGACCTACGACGTGCTGAACAATCAGATGCTGCTGATTCAGAAGAGCGCGCTCCCGGTGATCGAGGAAGCGTTCACGAAAATCTAATTGAGCGGAATGCCATGAAAACCATCATCAAACGCCCGATTCTCACGGAGAAGATGACCACGCTGGGCGAGAAGCATCAGTACGCGTTCGAAGTGGATGTCAATTCGAACAAGATCGAGATCGCGGCCGCCATCGCCAAGCGGTTCTCGGTCGACATCGCGAGCATCCGCACGATCCGGTACAAGGGCAAGCGCAAATCGCAGTTCACGCGTCGCGGCCGCATGGTCGGCAACCGTTCGAGCTGGAAGAAGGCAATCGTCACCCTGAAGGAAGGCCAGAGCATCGAGCTGCTGGAATCATAAGGCGCGGCCGGGGGCGGCGCGAATGCATCGCGCCCGTCTGCCGGAAGTGAATTGAAGTAAACGAGTATTATCAAACAAGGAACGAGCAGTGGCTGTCAGAAAACTTCGCCCGATGACCCCCGCGACGCGGTTCTACTCGATCTCGACGTTCGAGGAAGTGACCTGCACGACGCCGGAGAAATCCCTCCTCGCCCCGCTTTCCAAGAGCGGCGGCCGGAACAGCCAGGGTCGGATCACCAGCCGGCATCGTGGCGGTGGTCACAAGCGCCGGTATCGCATCATCGATTTCAAGCGCAACAAAATCGACATTCCCGGCCGCGTCGAAACCATCGAGTACGATCCGAACCGTACGGCGTTCATCGCCCTGATCGTGTACGCCGACGGTGAGAAACGCTATATCCTCGCGCCCGACGGACTGAAGGTCGGCGATCAGATCAATGCAGGTCCCCAGGCGGAAATCAAGGATGCCAACGCGCTGCCCCTGCAGAACATCCCGGTCGGCTCGTTCATCCACTGCATCGAGGTCAAACCGGGCAAGGGCGGCCAGATCGCCCGCAGCGCGGGCAACGCCGCGCAGCTGGTGGCGAAGGAAGGCCAGTACGCGCACATCAAGCTCCCTTCAGGTGAAGTGCGGCTCGTGCGCCTGGAATGCTACGCCACGCTCGGCGTCGTCGGCAACAAGACGCACGAGAACATCTCCTGGGGCAAGGCCGGCCGCAGCCGCTGGCGCGGAAAGCGCCCGCATGTACGCGGCATGTGCATGAATCCGGTCGATCACCCCAACGGCGGCGGCGAAGGAAAGTCGAAGTCCGGCGGCGGCCGCCAGCATCCCGTGTCGCCCTGGGGCAAGTACGCGAAGGGTCTGAAAACGCGGAAGAAGAAGAATCTGTCGAACAAGTACATCATCAAGTCGCGGAAGAAGAAATAATGGCACGTTCGCTCAAGAAAGGACCGTTTATTGACGAGAAGTTGGCCCACAAGGTTGACGAACTCAACAGGACCAACCAGAAGCGCGTCATCAAAACGTGGGCGCGCCGCTGCACGATTCCGCCGGACTTCATCGGTCACACCTTCGCGGTGCACAACGGCAACAAGTTCATTCCCGTGTACGTGCAGGAAAACATGATCGGGCACAAGCTCGGCGAATTTTCGCCGACGCGGATCTTCCGCAGCCACCCCGGTGGAAAAGCAGAAAAATCTTCTCGATAAGCTGGAGAACAGGTGAACGTTATGAGTCTGGAAGCACGCGCAATCAAGCGTCATATACCGGGGTCCCCCAGAAAGATGCGTCTGGTGGCGGATCAGATTCGCGGCAAGTCCGTCGAGGATGCCCTGGATATCCTGCATTATTCGCCGAAGCACGCCTCCAAGGTGTGCGAGCTGACACTGCGCTCGGCGGTGTCGAATCTGATCAACGCCAAGGACGGCGGTCGCATCAATCCCGAGACAGTCGTGGTGAAGACGATCACCGTCGACGGCGGTCCCGCGCAGAAGCGCATCCTCCCCGCGCCCATGGGACGGGCATTCCGCATCCGCAAGCGGACGAACCATCTCACCATCGTCGTTTCCGAAATCGAGTAGGCAAGCAGGAGAAGCATTTTGGGCCAGAAGACTAATCCAATTGGAATTCGCCTTGGTATCACCCGTGAGTGGGATGCCAACTGGTATGATGAGCGTACCTTCGCGGTGAAGCTGGACGAGGATCTGATGATCCGCAATTACATCCGCAACCGCCTCCGCAAGGCCGGTATCTCGCGGATCATCATCGAGCGCACACCGAAGCGCGTCGTCCTCGCGATTCATACCTCCCGTCCCGGCGTCGTGATCGGCAAGAGCGGGAAGGAGATCGCCCAGCTCGAAGAAGAGCTGAAGAAGGTCACGAACAAGGATGTGAAGATCCTGATTTCGGAAATCAAGCGCCCGGAACTCGACTCGTTTCTCGTCGCGGAGAACATCGCGAACCAGCTTGAAGGCCGGGTTTCGTTCCGCCGTGCGATGAAGTCGGCGATCACCGCGGCCATGCGCATGGGTGCCGACGGGGTGCGCATCATGTGCGCCGGCCGCCTCGGCGGCGCGGAGATGTCGCGTACCGAGCAGTACAAGGACGGCCGTATCCCCCTGCATACACTGCGCTCCAATATCGATTATGCCCAGGCGACCGCCAAGACCATCTACGGCACCATCGGGGTCAAGGTCTGGATCTGCAAGGGCGAGGTGCTCGGTTCCAAGGCGAGCCCTGCCGCGCGGATGTAATCCGGGTTATCACGAACTGCATTGAAGAAGGATTTGACCCATGTTAATGCCGAAAAGAGTAAAGTTCAGAAAACAGCAGCGCGGTCGCATGCGCGGCAAGGCATTCCGCGGTTCCGCGGTGTCCTTCGGCTCCTTCGGACTGAAGGCGATGGAACCCGGATGGATCACCGCGCGCCAGATCGAGGCCGCCCGTGTTGCGCTGACGCGCCGAATGAAACGCGACGGAAAGGTCTGGATCCGCATTTTCCCGGACAAGCCCGTTT
>CAZWNO010000017.1:4793-37703 GCA_964635845.1 uncultured Chromatiales bacterium | reverse complement strand
GGAAAGGGAAAGGGCGCTCCTGAACTCTGGGTCGCCGTGATAAAGCCCGGCCGCGTCATGTTCGAGGTGGACGGGGTGCCCCGCGACGTCGCGCATGAAGCGCTGCAGCTGGCCGCGCACAAGCTCCCGATCAAAGTGAAAATCGTAACCCGTCCGGATTACTCTGGCGAATAAGGCGGAAGAGAACAATGAAGGCAACAGAAATTCGACAGCTGACCAATCAGGAGATCCGTGATCGGCTCGCGGAGAGTCATGACAGCATCGTAACCTTGCAGTTTCAGCTCGCGAGTTCGCAGCTCACCAACACGGCGCAGATCGAAAAGGCGCGCAAGGAAATCGCCCGGCTGAAGACCATCCTGAGAGAACGCGAACTTAGCGGAGAACAACAATAATTATGGCTACTGCACAGGAAACAACGCCCCTGACGCGCAAGCACCGCAAGACGCGCGTGGGCATCGTCGTGTCGACGAAAATGAACAAGACGATCACCGTCTCGATCGAGCGCCAGGTTCCGCATCCTCTGTACAAGAAGTACTTCACGACGACCAAGCGATTCCTCGTCCACGACGAGCATGCGGTCGCGGGAATGGGAGACAAGGTGCTGATCATGGAAACGCGTCCGCTGAGCAAGAACAAGCGCTGGCGTCTTGTTGAAATCGTTGAACGTGCACGATAAAACCGTAGGTAATACCGATGATCCAGGAAGAAACCAATCTAGTCGCGGCCGATAACTCCGGCGCAAAGAAAATCCGCTGTATCCGCGTTCTCGGCGGTTCGGGCCGGCGTTACGCCACCGTGGGCGACATCGTGGTCGTCACGGTGAAGTCCGCCATTCCCGGCGGCGCGGTGAAGAAGGGGGAAGTCTCCAAGGCCGTGATCGTCCGCACGAAAAAGGAGTATCGCCGTCCCGACGGTTCGTATATCCGCTTCGACGAAAATGCGGCGGTGCTGATAAATCAGAACCTCGAGCCGCGCGGCACGCGAATCTTCGGACCGGTTGCGCGCGAGCTTCGCGATAAGGCGTTCATGAAAATCGTGTCGTTGGCACCTGAAGTCCTGTAATTGTTTTTCCACGTAATACGCGAAATGAAATGAAGATCAAGAAAAGCGATATGGTGATGGTGATTGCGGGCAACTCCAAGGGGAAGACCGGCAAGGTGCTGCGAGTATATCCCGAGAAGCAGCGCATCATCGTCGAAGGGGTCAATCTCGTCAGCCGCCACCGTCGACCGACGCAGACCAACCCGCAGGGCGGCATCACCCGGCAGGAAGCTCCGATTCACGTCTCCAACGTGATGCTGCTCGATCCGAAGAGCAACGAGCCGACGCGCGTGGGCAAGGCCGCGATCATCGACGAGAACACGGGAAAGACCCGGCTCGTCCGCCGCAGCGTCGCCACGGGCGAGACAATCGAATAATCTCAAACGATACTACAGTCAGAGAACATGGCATCGAAAACAAAGAAACAGGACGCTGCGGCAAAATCCGCGGCGAAGGTGAAAGAATTCGGCGACGATCCCATCGAGAATCTCCGCCTTTTCGATCGCTACAAGGAAACGATCGTCCCCGAGATGATGAAGCAGTTCTCCTACAAGAGCGTCATGCAGGTGCCGCGGCTGGAGAAAGTCTGCGTCAATATGGGGCTGGGCGACGCGATTCAGGACGCCAAGATACTCGAACAGGCGGCGGAGGATCTGGAGACCATCACGGGCCAGAAGGTGGTCATCACCAAGGCCAAGAAGAGCATCTCCAATTTCAAGCTCCGCGAGAACATGCAGATCGGTCTGCGTGTCACGCTCCGCAGCGCGCGCATGTACGAATTTCTGGATCGTTTCATCAGCACCGCCATTCCGCGCATCCGTGATTTTCGCGGCGTGTCGGACAAGTCCTTCGACGGCCGCGGCAATTACACCATGGGCGTCAAGGAGCAGATCATCTTTCCGGAAATCGACGTCGACAAAATCGCGCGTATTTTCGGCATGGACGTCACGATCGTGACCACCGCGAAGACGGATGAGGAAGCCAAGGCTCTGCTCGAGCATCTGGGGCTGCCGTTCCGGAAAAAAGAAGTCGCCCAAGCGTAATCGTTAAAAGTTAGAAGAAGGACAGTACAGTGGCTCGTACATCTCTGATTGTCAAGTCCAAGAAAAAACAGAAATTTGCTGTGCGTGGATACAACCGCTGCCTCCGCTGCGGTCGGGCCCGTGCGTATTACCGCAGGTTCGGGCTGTGCCGTCTGTGTTTCCGCGAACTCGCGCTGGAAGGGAAAATCCCGGGCGTGCGCAAGGCAAGCTGGTAATCACGTTTATACCGAATAGAGATCATCATGACAGATCCCATCGCAGATTTCCTCACGCGCATCCGCAACGCCGTGCGCGCCCATCACAAACAGGTTGAAATTCCAGCCTCGAAGATGAAAGTCAGTCTGGCGGAGATTCTGTACAAGCAGAATTTCATCAACGGTTTCTCCCTCCTGCAGGATTCCCCGCAGGGCACCATCCGCATCTACCTGCGTTACGGGAAGGATGGGAATTCCGTGATCGAAGGCCTCGAGCGTATCAGCACTCCGGGACTGCGCAAGTATTCCCCGGCGCAGGAAATTCCCCGCACGCTGAACGGCCTCGGGGTGACGGTCGTTTCGACGCCGCGCGGGCTGCTCACCGACGCACAGGCCCGCCAGCAGAATGTCGGCGGCGAAGTACTGTGCAGAATCTGGTAAAGATCAATCGACAAGGAGTTGTTACGTGTCCAGAGTAGGTAAAAATCCCGTTGTGCTCCCCGCCGGTGTCACCGCAACGCTGAAGGACGGCATCCTGACGGTCAAGGGACCCAAAGGTGAGCTGCGAACGCCCATCCACAAGGATATGAGCGTGTCAATCGAGGACGGCCAGGTGGGCGTGACGCGTCCCTCCGACCTCAAGATGCACCGTGCGCTGCACGGTACCACGCGTGCGAATATCCAGAATATGGTGGTAGGCGTCACCGAAGGGTACAAGAAGACGCTGGAGCTGGTCGGTGTGGGCTACAAGGTCGAGCTCTTCGGTGGCAACCTGATCCTGAATATCGGATTCTCGCATCAGTTGGCGTTCATCCCGCCCAAGGGCATTACTTTCGAGGCGCCGACGCCGACGCAGCTGCACATCAGCGGCATCGACAAGCAGCTGGTGGGGCAGATGACCGCGAAAATCCGCGCCGTGCGTCCGCCGGAGCCGTACAAGGGCAAGGGCATCAAATACGCCGGTGAGATCATCCGCCGCAAGGCCGGCAAGACCGCGAAATCGTAATTGAAGTATTGACGAGCAGTTGATATCGGAGCAGAGACCATGTCCATTCGCAAAGTGAAGAAGTATACGACGAGGGATAAGCGGAAAATCCGTATCCGGAAAAAAATATACGGAACTCCCGAACTCCCGCGCCTGTCGGTCTATCGCAGCCTGAACCACATGTATGCGCAGCTGATCGACGACACGACCGGCGTTTCCCTCGGCGCCGTGTCCACGAAATCCAAGGCTCTCGCCGCCGAAGTGAAGGCGGCGGAAAGCAAGGTCGCGCGCGCGCATCTGGTGGGAAAGGCCATCGCCGAGCTCGCACAGTCCAGGAACATCACCACAGTGGTGTTCGATCGCAACGGATACCTGTACCACGGCCGCATCAAGGCCGTCGCCGAGGGTGCCCGCGAAGGTGGTTTACAATTTTAATCAGCACGGATAGCAGAAGGAGTGATTCTTGGCTACAGTCGTTAAAGCAAGCGAGCTCGAACTCAAAGAGCGGCTCGTCCAGATCAAGCGAGTGGCAAAGGTTGTCAAAGGCGGTCGGCGGTTCAGCTTCAATGCCATCGTCGTCGTCGGCGACGGAAACGGCCATGTGGGCATCGGTCTGGGAAAAGCCAACGAAGTGACCGACGCGATTTCGAAGGGCGTCGAGGATGCGCGCAAGCGCGTGATCCGCATCCCGATCATCAACGGGACGATCCCGCACGAAGTGCTCGGGCGTTACGGCGCGGGTCGCGTCATTCTCAAGCCCGCCTCGCGCGGTACCGGTCTGATCGCCGGCGGAGGCGTCCGTGCAGTCCTCGAGTCCGCCGGCATCGAGGACATACTGACAAAATCTCTCGGCACCTCGAACCAGCACAACGTGGTCAAGGCGACCATGGATGCTCTGGAGAGTCTCGTCGACGCGCGCGGCATGGCGAAGCGTCGCAGCATGAGCATGCAGGAAGTTTTCACCCAGGTACCCCAGAGTAAATGATCTCAACGGATAATGAAATGGCGAAGCTAAAAATCACACAGGTACGCAGCGTGATCGGCCGTCTGGAGAACCAGAAGCGCACGATCGAAGCCCTCGGTCTCGGCCGTCCGAATCACTTCGTGCTGCAGAACGACACTCCGCAGATCCGCGGCATGATCCGCAGGGTCGCCCATCTCGTCAAGGTGGAAGAGGTTGCCGAGTAACGCGTGAAAGAAAAGAAAAACGGGTAATACACCATGGCAAATCATTTAGGTAATCTGCGCTACGCAGAGGGTTCGAGGAAGAAGAAAAAGCGTTTCGGCCGCGGCCAGGGCAGCGGCCGCGGCGGCACGGCCACGCGCGGCAACAAGGGCGCACAGTCGCGTTCCGGCTACAAGAGCAAGCCGGGATTCGAAGGCGGGCAGATGCCGCTGCAGCGCCGCCTTCCGAAGTTCGGATTCACGAACATCAACCGGAAGGACTACCTGGGCATCAACGTCGCCCGGCTCGAGGAGATGGTTGCCAAGGGCATCGTCGCAGACGGCGTGATCACTCCCGAGGTGCTGTACAGGACCGGCATCGTGTCGAAGCGCCGGGCTCTCGTCAAGATCCTCGGCAACGGAGATCTGAAGAGCAAACTCCAGATCACGGCACACGCATTCAGTGCGACCGCGATAGAGAAAATCGAGGCGGCAGGCGGTACCGCTACCACAGTTTCAGCTTCAGTGTAAGACAGGTTCATACATGGCTGGGTTCAGCGAAAGCTTTCGAAACATGTTCAAGATCCAGGAGCTGCGTCAGCGGATCCTGTTCACTCTGTTCATGCTCATCATCGTGCGTTTCGGATCGCAGGTGACACTTCCCGGCGTCAACGCGGGACTGCTGGCCGACTGGCTCGATTCACAGACAGGGACGGGCGGCATATTCGGCATGTTCGATATGTTCGTCGGAGGCGCTTTCAGCAATGCCGCGGTGTTCTCCCTCGGGATCATGCCGTACATCACGGCCTCCATCATCCTGCAGCTGCTCGGTGCGGTTATCCCGTATTTCCAGAAGCTGCAGAAGGAGGGCGGGGAAGAGGGCCGGAAAAAGATCAACCAGTATACCCGCTATGGAACGATCTTCATCGCGCTGCTCCAGGGCTGGGCGGTCAGCATCCGTCTGCAGAACCTGACCACGCCGACCGGAGCGCCCATCGTGCCTCCCGAGGTGCAGGGCGTGCTGTTCGCATTCGCGACCATGATGGTCATCGCGGCATCGACCATGCTCATGATGTGGATCGGCGAGCAGATCACCGATCGCGGTATCGGGAACGGTATTTCGCTCATCATCTTCATCGGCATCGTCGCGAGACTGCCGCATGCCTCGGTTGCGGAATTCGGCCGCGGGGCCAACATCATCATCGAACTCGTCATCATCATCGCGATGGTGCTGATCACCGCGGGAGTCGTCATGGTGACACAGGGGACCAGGCGCATTCCGGTGCAGTACGCAAAGCGCGTTGTCGGCCGCAAGGTCTACGGCGGCGTCACGCAGTACATCCCGCTGCGTGTGAACACCGCGGGCGTCATGCCGATCATCTTCGCCCAGGCGCTGATGTTCATTCCCGAAACGGTCACCATGTTCTTCCCGGAGAGCGAATTCATGCAGACGGTCGCCGTCTATTTCCGGTTCGATTCGTTCTTTTACGCGTTCATCTACGCGATCCTGATCGTCTTCTTCACGTATTTCTACACCGCGATCTCCTTCAATCCGCAGGACGTCAGCGACAACATGAAGAAGCAGGGCGGATTCATTCCGGGCATCCGTCCGGGAGCGCACACGCGCGACTACATCGACAACATCCTGACGAAGATCACGCTGCCGGGATCGATTTTCCTGGCCATCATCGCCATCCTGCCGACCTTCATGATGCGGCTGAACGTGTCGCCTGAATTCGCGCAGTTCTTCGGCGGGACCAGCCTCCTGATCATCGTCGGCGTCGCACTGGATACGCTGCAGCAGATCGAATCGCATCTGCTGATGCGCCACTACGACGGATTCATGAAAAGCGGCAAGATCCGCGGCCGCATCGGTCGCGGCTGAGACGGTGGACAGCACAGGGGCATGATTCACCGCAAGACGGATAGCGAAATCGAGTTGATGCGCGAGAGCAACCAGGTTGTCTCCGACGTCCATCGCCTGCTGAGGCCCCTGATCAAGCCCGGAGTCCGGATCTCGGAGCTTGACGCGATCGCGGAAGAGTTCATCCACGCCCAAGGAGCACTCCCTGCCTTCAAGGGATACAGCTCGGGCAGCAAGTCGATTCCGCCGTTCCCTGCGACGCTGTGCGTCTCGATCGACGACGAGGTCGTGCATGGCATACCGTCGGACAGGACTCTCCGCGAAGGTGAAATAGTGTCCGTCGATGTCGGAGCGGAGAAGCACGGTTTTTTCGGCGACGGCGCCATGACGCTCCCTGTGGGTTCGATCGACGCGGAGAAACTCCGGCTGCTGCGCGTCACGAAGGAATCCCTGTACCGCGGCATAGCGCAGGCCGTCCCGGGAAACCGCCTGCATGACATTTCCGCGGCGATACAGGAATATGTCGAGGCGAACGGGTTCTCCGTCGTTCGCGATCTGGTCGGACACGGCATCGGCAAGAAGCTCCATGAGGATCCGCCTGTTCCCAACTTCGGAAGAAAAGGAACAGGGCCGCTGCTGGAAGCAGGCATGACACTGGCGATCGAACCGATGGTCAATTACGGCGGATTCAAGGTACGGATCGACGCGAACGGCTGGACCGTCCGCACCAGCGATGGCGCTCCCTCGGCACATTTCGAACACACGATATACATTTCCAGCGAAGGACCAGTACTGCTCACGAACCATTTCGAACGAGACCATGGCTAAGCAAGGATCAATAACCGTCGACGGGATCATCACCGAAACATTGCCGAATGCGATGTTCCGCGTGCGGCTTGAAAACGGCCATGAGGTACTCGCGCACGTTTCCGGCAAGATGCGCATGCATTTCATCCGCATCCTGCAAGGCGACAAGGTGACGGTCGAGCTTTCGCCATACGACCTGACCAAGGGCCGAATTACTTATCGCTACAAATAGATTACGTGGAGAACCCATGAAAGTCCGTGCGTCTGTGAAAAAAATCTGCGACAAGTGCAAGATCATCCGCCGAAAAGGTGTGGTGCGCGTGATCTGCTCGAATCCGAAGCACAAGCAACGCCAAGGCTAATCGAATTTTCTAGAACTCATCACCGAGCTGCAAGGAGTTACAGTTGGCACGTATAGCAGGAGTCGATTTACCGAGAACGAAGCATGCCGTCATCGCACTGACGTACATTTACGGCATTGGTCGTTCGACTGCCCGGGCGATCCTCGATCAGGCGGGTATTGCGCATGACAAGAAAGTCGAGGCCCTGAGCGACGATGAGGTGACCGCGATCCGCAATATCATTCAGGGTATCCGCGTCGAAGGCGCAGTGCGCAGCGAGATGCAGATGAACATCAAACGATTGATGGACATCGGCTGCTATCGCGGGCTCCGTCACCGCAAGGGGCTTCCCGTCCGCGGACAGCGCACCAAAACCAATTCGCGCACCCGCAAGGGCCGTAGAAGAACCGTCGCCGGCAAGAAGAAGGCACCGTCGAAGAAATAGTGTTCACGTATTCGTGAGTTTTTCAAGGAGTAGTTGTGGCTAAAGCCGTCAAGAAAACGAAGAAGAAAATCCAGGTCGACACCACGGGCCGGGCATACATCAAGGCGACGTTCAACAACGTGCTTGTGACGCTCACCGACGTATACGGAAACACCATCTCCTGGTCTTCCGCCGGCAAGAACGGGTTCAAGGGTTCGCGCAAGAATACGCCCTACGCCGCACAGATTTCAGCAGAATCTGCAGCGAAGGAAGCGCACGACCTCGGGCTGCGCAAGGTGGAAGTCTTTGTGAAAGGCCCGGGTTCGGGTCGCGAGGCCGCCATTCGCGCGCTGCAGACCGCAGGGCTCGAGATCATGGCCATCCGCGACGTTACGCCGATTCCGCACAACGGCTGTCGTCCGCCGAAGCGCCGGAGAGTCTAGCCGGTTCCGGACGCGCGCCTCACGGCAGCGCGATCGCACCGCAGGTGTTGGACCACGACCTGACTCAGTACCCTCTAACAGGAGAACATTTACGCAGATGACTACGACAACGATTCAAATGCCCGATGGCATCGTCCTTGACGAGGCGACCTATTCCGACACCTTCGGACGATTCGTTATTCAGCCGCTGGAAAAGGGGTACGGGATAACGATCGGGAACTCCTTCAGACGAGTGCTGCTGTCCTCACTCACCGGTTTGGCGATCACCGCCGTCAAGATCGACGGAGTGATGCACGAGTTCTCCACGATTCACGGTGTCGTCGAGGATGTCTCGGAAATCATCCTCAACCTGAAGGAAGTGCGTTTCAAGGCGCTCAACCCGAAAGCGACGACGATCACGATCTCCATGAAGGGCCAGCGAACCTTCACCGCGGCGGACATCCAGGCGGCCTCGAACGAGTTCGAGGTGCTCAACCCGGAGAAGTATATCTGCACGCTGGGTCCGGAGGCTGCTGTCGAGATGGAACTCCGCATCGCCCGCGGACGCGGTTACGTCCCCGCCGATGAGAACAAGCTTCCCGACCAGGTGCTGGGCACGATATCCATGGACGCCATTTTCACCCCGATCATGAACGTGAAGGTGCTGGTCGAGAACACCCGCGTCGGAGGCAGCACCGACTACGACAAGCTGACCCTGGATATCGCCACAGACGGTTCGATCACACCGCAGGAAGCGCTCTCGCAGTCAGCGCACATCCTGCTCGACCACGTGCAGATGTTCCTCAACTTCGATCTGGGCAAGAGCGAGGAGGAGGAAGGCGCACAGGAGGATGATGAGACCGCGCGTATCCGCAAGATCCTTCTGACCTCGGTCGATGATCTGGAACTTTCGGTGCGCTCCCACAACTGCCTCAAGGCAGCGAATATCAAAACCATCGCCGACCTGGTCCGCCGTGAGGAGGCGGAGATGCTGAAGTTCCGCAATTTCGGCCGCAAATCCCTTGCAGAGCTCGGGGCCATTGTGGACGACTTCGGTCTGCAGTTCGGTATGAACGTCGACCAGTATATCGGTTCTTCGCAGGAAGCCGAGTAATTCGAGGAATAGAAAGAAAACATGAGACACGCAAAAGTTGGAAGAAGACTCAGCCGGTCCGCAAGTCATCGCAAGGCGCTGCTGGCGGCGCTGTCGACGGCGCTGATCAAACACAAACGCATCCAGACGACCTCGGCAAAGGCGAAGGAAACCCGCCGCATCGTCGAGCCGCTGATCACGCGCGCCCGCGATGCATACATGCGTGAGAAGAGCGGGGATCCGGTGGATGTCCATGCACGTCGCGAGATCGCGAAGTTCATCCGCGACCGGGAAGCATTGCAGATGCTGTTCTCCGAAATCGCGGAGAAGGTCGGCAAGCGCGCCGGCGGATACACGCGCGTCCTGAAGCTGGGCAATCGCCTGGGCGACGGTGCGGAGATGGCGGTCATCGAACTCGTGGACTACAACGAGGCGCAGGACAGCAAGCAGCGCAAGGAACGCGCAGCCCGTTCGAAGGCCGCCGCGCAGCGCCGCAAGGCCGCCGAAGAGCGCAAGGAGAAAGGCGAGAAGCCGTCAGCGAAGGCGGCCGCCGCAGCCGCGGACGAAGCTGCCGCAGCCGCGGACGTAGCCGTCGCAGCCGCGGACGAAGCTGCCGCAGCCGCGGACGAAGCTGTCGCAGCCGCGGACGAAGCTGTCGCAGCCGCGGACGAGGCTGTTGATGACGCCAAGGACGCCGCGGACACGGCTGAGGGAACGTCCAAGGACGCCTGAGTGTCGAACGAAGTATTCTGACGCCGTGGCGAATTTCACCACGGCGTTTTTTTTGCCACGACATGGGTAAAATTCGCATGCCTCTGCGCGCAATTTTCGAAACGGGCGCGGCCTCACCGAAGCAGTTTCCCGCCGCGAGCTATCCCGAGATCGCTTTCGCGGGACGGTCGAATGTCGGGAAATCCTCGCTGCTCAACATGCTTGTCGGAGCGCGCCAACTCGCCCGGGTCAGCTCGACACCCGGAAAAACGCAGCAGATAAATTTCTTTCTCGTCGAGGAACGCATGCGCTTCGTCGATCTCCCGGGCTATGGCTACGCGAAAACCTCGCAGGAACACCGGAGGGAATGGGGCCGCCTCATCACGGAATACTTCGAGTGCGGCAGACCGATCTCGATGGTCGTGCAGTTGATCGATGCCCGTCTCCCGTTCCAGGAATCCGACGCGCGCGTGATGCGGTGGTTCGTGAATCAGGGACTCCCGCTTCAGGTCGCGCTCACCAAGGTGGACAAGCTCAAGCAGGGGGAACGCGCGCGGCAGGAGCGCAGCTTGGGTGAGGGATTCCTCCAGGTCGGCTATCGCGGGAGCTGCATTCTGCTCTCCAGCCTGAAGGGCATCGGAAAGCAGGAACTCCTCAGCGCGATCTTCACGCGTCTCGACGTCCGCTGACGCGGACCCATTATACGGAGATCAGAGTCGGATAATCCTGAACATTGACCACTGCGGCGGTTCTCCGTCCACAACGTCCATCTCCCGTTCACACCGTAATTTGAAGTATCATGTTCGAGCCATTCATTCAATCGTTCATTCCCCTCTTCGTCGCCATGGATACCCTCGGTCTCCTCCCGCTCTTCCTGGGCCTGACACAGGGTATGGAGCAAAAGGAACTCCGCCGTCTGATCTACAACGCGACCGGAACGGCCTTCATCATCGCGATTGTCTTTCTGTTCTCCGGAACGGCGGTGTTCGATTTCCTCGGGATCACGTCCAGTGATTTCCGCATCGGTGGTGGTATCGTGCTCCTGGTGCTGGCAATTCAGGATCTGGTTTCATCCACACCCGAGGAGAGGCGGAAGCCGCGCGCGAATGTCGGGATCGTTCCCATCGGAATTCCCCTGATCATGGGACCCGCTGGAATGACGACCATCCTCATCCTCGTCGATGCGCACGGTCTTTTGATCACGCTCGGCGCGCTCGTCGCCAACTGCATCGTGGTGCTGATCGTACTTTTAAACTCCAAGTGGATCATCCGTATCATGGGGGACGCGGGATCCCAGGCGTTCGCGAAGGTCGCCTCGCTGTTTATGGCGGGTATCGCCGTGATGATGATCCGTTCGGGAATCGAGGCGGCGCTCTGACAACAGGGACCGATCACCCTTCCGCTTCGAAGATCCGGATTCCCGGGAGCGTCGCGGCGAATCCGCTCCCCATCACCTGCGACGGCGTCCACACTCCTGCCGCAATACGCCCACGCAGCAATGCCTCGAGAATGGCGAGCGAAGTCTCCACGGTACATGTATATCCCTCCGGAGTCAGCATGAACCGCGTCGCGGTGCCGCCATTGTCATTCCAGACGTCTCCGCGCAGATGATACATCGCAGTGCGGCGGTGGCTTTCTCCCGGGCCGCGTGAGAGCAGGTTCACGGTGGACTTCGCAATTCGCTGCATCCACGGATTCTTCATGAGCGGGCAGACGAATCCCCGCACCAGCCGCATCACAGCAATGGCACCGCGGGAGATGCCGCCATATACTTCGATATCGGGGATCCCGGTGCTTCGCCAGGCCGAGCTGAGATCTCCCCACGGGATCGTCATCGTACTCCGCACGCCGTCATCGAATCGAATGCGCTCGGCGCGCCAGGCGTGCGGCACCGTGAGCAGCGCGCCGTTTTTTCGCACGGCCCCGCAGCGAGGGATGGCCTCCAGTGTCGCCCGCCATGTACCCGGACTCTGAGTGAGCTTGCCGCCGAAGGAAAGCCGCAACCGCGTCGCATCGGGAAGCAGTTCCTTCAGCATGCGTGCAAGGCAATCGGTCGGGACCACATCGTAACCCGATCCCGGAATCAATGCGACGTTCGCTTTCGCGGCTTCCTCATGCAGTGAGTACAGGTGCTCGAGCACGGGGATCTCCCCGGTGATGTCCATGTAATCCGTGCCGCAGGCGATACAGGCCTCGGCCATGGGCCGCGCCGTCGCGGAAAATGGTCCCGCGCAATGAAGCACGACGGAGACCTCGTGCAGCGCGGAATGCAGCGCTTCGCGGTCAGTGAGTCCGAAGATCCGGAATTCGCAGCCGAGCTGTGCCGCGAGTGGAAGAATGGCCTCGCGGCTGCGGCCGGCGAGGATCGGCCGAAAGCCGCGTCGCACCGCCTCCGCGGCAATCAGTCTGCCGGTATATCCGTTCGCCCCGTACAGCAGCCAGTGTCTCGAACTATCGTTTCGCTGCTTCCCCATTGCACTGTCCATTTCCTCGCGCTCCGTGTTTTCGCGGTTGGGCCTAAAACCGTAATTTTAGACGAGACGAGACTCAATCACATGCATAATAACTCCGTGAACATCGGGATGCAGAAAAAAATACTGAATCATGCGCAAGTCTTTTTTCTCGCGGTGGCGGGTCTTCTGGCCTTCGTGCCGGGGACCGCGATCACTCAACCGCAGAACACGATATCCTTTCATGTCGTCGGTGACTGGGGCACGGGCGGGAAGGGCGCGCGCCGGGTGGGAGGCGCCATGGCCGGACAGCACGCCATCCAGAGCGTCGATGCCATCATCAGCACCGGCGATAATATCTATCCTTCCGGCGTCAAGAGCGTCGACGATCCGCAGTGGCAGAGCAAGTTCGAGCGGATCTACCCCGCAGGCCAGCTCCCCGTTCCGTTCTGGGCGGTGCTCGGGAATCACGACTACCGAAGCAATCCGGATGCGCAGGTCGCTTATACGGGACACAGGCTTCCCGACGGAAGCGTGACGCGGTGGCGCATGCCCGGACGCGTGTGGAGCACGGTGTTCATGCGCGAAGGTGGCGCGCTTCGCGTGCGTCTCGTCGGGATCGACACGCAGCAGCTGGTCGCGGGAGCCGCGGCGCGCAAGGCGCATCTGCGCTGGATCGATTCAGTGCTCGCATCCGCGCGGGAGGAATGGATCGTCGTCATCGGCCATCATCCCGTGTACGCGCACGGCCATTACGGCAATACGCCGGTGCTCGTCAAGCAGCTCGCGCCGCTGCTGGAGAAATACGGAGTCCACGCGTATCTGAACGGGCATGAGCACGACCTGCAGCTGATGCGCCGCATCAACGGCGTGCGCTACGTCGTCAGCGGCGGGGGAGGCGGTGTAAGAAAAACCTCTTCTGGTCCGAATACCGAATTCGCCGCGAGTACGCTCGGCTTTTTCCGGCTCGACTTCGACGCGAAGCGGATGCGCATACGCGCGTTCGACGCCGACGGCAAGCTCCTGCACGAGGCCGCTGACCAGCACAAATAGCATACGAGGAACGCGCCGGGCGTTCCTCGCGCTTGGGTGAAAGGTCTTTCAGAAATCGGTGCTGATGCCGAGGCTCAGGGAATTGCTGTGGTAATCGTACACGCTCGTGTTCGACTGGTTCCGCAGGTAGACGTACCCGAGTGTCAGCTCAATCCCATCGAACAGCAGCCATTCGCCGCCGATGGATTTGCTGACCGTCAGCCATCCGCCCATGCGATCGTCCGTGCGCACCGCTGCATCCGGAACGCTGTAATCGAGCGTCGAGGGGTAACCGTAGGTCTTGTGGAGATAGTACCCCCCGGCCTGCATTTTCATTGTCCAGGGCAGGACCTGCGTCAGCGTGAGTGTGAGTTCGTTGCTCTCGTAGCTGTACGGATCATCGAAGAGTTCTTCCTCGCCGATGAGGTCCACGGCGCCTCCGACAAAGGCACGTCCGCGATCCGTCAGGTTCCAGCGCTGCAGGTAGCGGAAACTCAATCCGGTCTCTTCGGTGAGTCCCTGCCCGATGTTCACCCATGCACTGAGCTGGCTCGTCGAGGGCTCCTCGTACATGAGATAGTCGACGGAGCTCTCCATCCCCAGGCCCCGACGTCCGCCTCCCATATTCATTCGCCCCGATCCGTTCCCCGATCCGCTTCCCGGACCGCCGCCGCTCCCTGAGCCGCCGCCGCTCCCTGAGCCGCCGCCGCTCCCTGAGCCACCGCCGTTTCCGTACCCGCCGCCGTCAACGGTCAGCGATCCGCTGCCGTCGGAGACGAATCCACTGACTTGCGCAGCGGGCGTCGGCGAGACGGAATTGAGATAGTTCTTGAATCCAAGATCGGCCTGTACGCGAATGCTGGTTCGCGTCTCGAAGAAAACCATGGTGCCGATGCTCGCGAAGTGCTCGAGGTAGCTGAGTTCGCCGAAATTCGGATAGCTCCGGTAGCGCATGCGATAGGAAGACATCAACGGCAGGTCCCCGATCAGCTGCTGCCTGAGCGAAAGTGATGCCGCCATCTGCGAGTAATCGTATACGGTGTAGTCTTCCCTGTCCGCGCGCAGGCTCGCCGCGCCGATCACCGTGAGACTGTTGCCATCGCTTTCCCCGTAAAGATGGGACCAGGATGCTCCGAGTACATGTGTGGAATACATACGTTCGGGGTACTGCGGAAAGGTGGTCAGCGATCCCGTGTAATTGACCGCCCAGCTGCCCTGCTCGGGGAAGTAGCCGTACATGAGGGTGAAATCCGTCGACGCTTCTTCCGTGGCATTGTAATTGCGAAACATGTTATCGTCGTAGCCGCTTTCGACGGAGACCGTGCCCAGCCATTGTCCCGTCGCGGGCGAGCCGCTCAAGGCCAGAAGCAGAAGAGAGACAGCAACTGCGCGCATCATTGTTCATACCCTTTCGCGGCTCCGCGGCGTTTGCCTTGTCGGAGGCCTGTTCCGCTGCAGCGACCGTCATTGATGCCGTCGCCATCCTGATCGATGAATCGATCGCGGTGCTGTCTGCGAAGCTGATGATTCCCTCCTGTGGCGCGATCACCGGTCTGCAGATCGCTGCGCATGCGGTCATCCACTCCGTCGCCGTTCTCGTCGACGAAGCCGCCGGATAAGCCTTGCTGACGGGCTTCGGTCTGCTTATGCGTGTCCGACACCTTCTGCCCGGGCGTTTCCTGCTGCCCGGACTTTTCCCCTTGCTCGGGCTTATCCTGTGCAAGGACCGAGGTGCCGCAGAACGTGAGTACGATGCATATGAGAAGAAATTTCATTGCCGTCTTCCTTGGGAGAAATGACGGGCGGTGAACACCGCCCGCCCTATTGCCCGGTTACTCTGCATCCAGCCCGGTTACTCTGCATTCAGCCCGGTTACTCTGCATGTAGCCCGGTTACTCTGCATGTAGCCCGGTTACTCTGCATTCAGACCGGTTACTTCGCCTGCCGCCGACCTTGGCGTGCCGCGCCCGACGGTGCAGCACCATTTTCGCAGGATCCGTCGCGCAGGCGTGCGCGCTGCGCCGTTCCGGTGCACTGTCCCGCGCCTTTGCCGGCACCCTGACGGGCATGCTGACGCTTGTTCGCGGTCCCGTCTTTCTGATGGTCGCAGATGCCGTCGCCGTCTTCATCGATGAAGCGCGGACCCGGATTCTGGGAGGTCTGCTTCGTGAGTGCGTTCTTATCCGCTTTTCCATCCTGCTTCTCCTGTGCGGCTGCGCTGCTGCCGAGACCGATCAGGAGTGCTGCGATGGCGAGAAGGAAAGTGATACGTTTCATACTTGCCTCTGAGTGTATACAAAGATTCGGTATCAGAACTGCAAGCTTCGTGCCAGAACACTTACTCCGCTGCTTGGGTCGGATTGGACGGATTGCGGCTTCTCACGACCGACCTTCGACAAATTCGTCGACGTCGTCCGGCAGCATTTGTCGAAGTCGCGTATGTACCGTACCCGCGGATCTGCTCTCAGCCGCGATGCTTCGCAAGTTTGTAGCGGAGCGTCCGCTCCGAAATCCCGAGGAGCTCAGCCGCTTTGACCTGATTGCCGCCGCTTTTCTCGAGGGCTTTCCTGATGAGGATCTGCTCGAGCGACTCCACTCGCTTGTTGAGATCGCCCAGTTCGAACAGTTCATGCGGAGCCTCGGACCGAGCATGCATCGGGGCGGTGATGTTCGCCGGCAGATCGCGCATGGTGATCGCATCGTCGCGCGTCAGCACCACGGCGCGTTGGATGATGTTTTCGAGTTCCCGCACATTCCCGGGGAACGCGTAGCGCGTCAACGCATCCATCGCTTCATGCGAAATGGAGTGAACGCTCTTCCCGTTGAGTTCGGCGTACTTGCGGATGAACTCCGTGACAAGTGGCCCGATATCCTCACGCCGGTTGCGCAGGGCAGGCAGATGAATGGTAACGACGTTGAGCCTGTAGTACAGATCCTCCCGAAACGCGCCTTCCGCAATCATGGATTCGAGATCGCGATTCGTCGCGGCGAGGATGCGGACGTTCAGCTGCAATGTCTCGGAGCCGCCGATCCGCTCGATCTGCCCGAACTGCAGCGCGCGCAGGAGCTTCACCTGTATGGCCAGGGGGATGTCGCCTACTTCATCTATGAACAGCGTTCCGCCGTTCGCCTGTTCGAATTTCCCGATGCGCTGCCGCTCGGCTCCGGTGAATGCGCCTCGCTCATGGCCGAAGAGTTCGCTTTCGAACAAGGTCTCCGGCAGTGCGGCGCAGTTGACGACCACGAAGGGACTGTCGCTGCGATCGCCGGCCATATGGATGGCGCGCGCGACGAGTTCCTTGCCAGTGCCGCTCTCGCCGCGGATCAGGACGGACGCCGTGCTCGCGGCCACTCGTCCGGCGGTGTTGAGCACTTCTTCCATCGCGCCGCTCTGCGATACGATGTTCGTGAAGGAGTAGCGCCCCGCGAGCTGCTCGCGAAGCATGCGGTTTTCCGACACAAGCAGCCGGTGTTCGCGTGCGCGTTCGATAATCAGGAGCAGCTCCTCCAGTTCCACCGGCTTCTGCAGGTAGTCGAAGGCCCCATGCTTCATGATGTCGACGGCGGTCTCGATGCTGCCGAACGCGGTGATGACCACCACCGGAATATCGGGATTGATCTCGCGCACACTGCGCAGCACTTCCATCCCGGTCAGGTCGGGCATGCGGAAATCGGTGAGCACGAGATCGACGCGGTGTTCGCGCACATGGGTCACGGCCGTTTTTCCGTTCCTGGCTTCGCGTACGTCGAATCCGTTTTTTCGGAGAAAACCGGCGATGGATGCGCGCTGTGCTTCTTCATCGTCGACGACGAGTATGGAAAATTCAGTCATGGTGTTTCCGCTGTCTGTCAAACGGTATGTTCGTATGATGCGCGCCGGCCTGCAAGAGTGCAGACGCGGCGGAAAGTCGGATCACGGTGCGGATCAGGATGGCGTCATCGCTTCGCGGATTCCTGCCGGATCCGCGGCTGCCGTCGGGAGCAGGATCTGGAACGACGTTCCGCCGTCCTCGATGCTCGTGACGGTGATCTCACCGTCGTGTTCGCTGATGATCTGGTGGACGATGCTCAGGCCGAGTCCCGTCCCAGTCGCCTTCGTGGTGAAGTAGAGGTTGAAAATCTTCCGCCGAATATCTTCGGATATTCCGGGACCGTTATCGGCAATGGTAATCGCGATATGCGCACCCTGGCTGCATGCGACGATCTTGATGACGCCGCCGTCCGCGAGAGCCTCGATGCCGTTCTGGAGGATGTTCAGCATCACCTGCTGCATCTTCTCCCTGTCCGCCATGATGAACAGGCCATCATCCGTGAGGAGCTGGAGCCGCACGTTCCGCTGCGCGGCCTGACTGCCGACGACCTCGAGGCTGCCACGCAGCAGCGAGGCGACATCGCAGCGTTCGAGCGCGAGCCGCGTGGGTCGCGCGAAATCGAGGAACTGCGTGATTATTCCATTCACCCGCTGCACTTCGGACCGCACGGTCTGCGTCAGCTGCAGGTACTCATCCACATCCTTCACCGGGGTGAACTCGCGCTGAAACCGCTGCGCGATGATATTGATCGCGTTGAGCGGATTGCGGATCTCGTGCGCGATACCGCCCGCAAGTTCACCCATCGCCGTCATGCGATCCTTCCGCTGCAGCTGCTCCTGGACGCGGCGCTGTTCGGTGATGTCGCGCGCGATGGCGATGATCGTTTCCACTGCACCGCCGCCGTCGCGAATCACGGAGGTGCTCACGGCAAGGATGCGCTGCTCGCCGTTCGGCAATGAAAGCGGCGTTTCCTCGTACGGGATCGGCAGCGCGGTCTCGCGGGTGTGATGCAGGCGGAGCGCATCGCCGCTGCAGATTTCACGACAGGGCCGGCCAATGACCGCCGCGTCGGGCGGACCGAGCAACCGCGCGGCGGATTGATTGAATACGGTGACCGTTCCCTGCGCATCCGTGGCCACGACGGCATCGGCGATGTTGTCGAGCACGAGGTCCGTATAGCTGCGCACCTTGCGGTGCTCCTGCTGCAGTATGCCGTAGCGCTGACGCGTGAACAGGAGGACGAGGAAGATGGAAGCCGTGATGAAGAAGCCGATCGCGATGAAGATGGCCCGATGCATCGAGCGCTGCTGGATGCTGCGGACGTACTCGAGTGACAGGCCGATGCGCATGAGCGCAGCACCCTGCTCCCCGAGATGCAGATGCTTGACGATTTCGAACACCGGAGTCCCGGCATACGCGATGATGCGGGAACGCGCGCTGTCGGTGCCGAAAGCCGCGCGAAGAAACCCATCGGAGCGGATCGCGCTCATTTCGCGCACACCGTCGCTAGCAGTGAGAATGCCCTCTTCGTCCTGCAATACCACATACTCGATCGAGGGTCCCGTCCCGATATCGCGAAGCAGCTTGCCGATGCCCAGTCGCAGGCGCATGTCCAGCATGGCCGACGAGGCGATGCCCAGCAGCACCGCGCCGCGCCGGTCGGCGCGTTCCTGCACGAACAGATACATGCGCTCGTTCGACCACGGGGTCCGCATGTTCCCCTGCGCCAGCCAGCTGTACTCGCCCCGCAGCACGGGATCGAGGAGTTCGGTGTACACGGAGCTGTCCGGACGCGTGGTGTCCGGTACGATTGTCTGCGTGTGCGAGGAGAGTGCTACCCTGCCGCGATCGTCGACCACGACGATGAGATCCACCGACAGATCGCCCGCCAGCTGCGCGAGCGCGGGAGTGTTCCCGCCGCGTAGGTCCCGCTCAACGAGCCGCGCCGAAATCCGCAACCGCTCGATGATGCCGCGCTCGAGTTCCGCGTTGGCCTCGACGGTTGTCGCGCTGCTGCGGTTGACGGTCTCGATGAGCATCCGCGCTTCGTTATCGACGAAGCGCAGCAGCTCCTCGCGGCTCTGCGACACCTCGAACCAGACGAAGAGCGTGATGGCAACCGCGAGCGCAATCAGCCCGCCGAGCAGCAGTTTTGACCGAGATGTAAATGTCAGGATGCGATTCATGGATTTCTCGTGTCGGCATATTACCATACCGGAGATTAAAATACATGTTTCGTGCGGGTATCCGGTTCGGCCGCGACCGCTGCATCACACCTGTCCCGTGACTGGGACGCATCGCCTCGGGGTCCTGGGTCTGGCAATTCCACCCGCATTTCGCTAACATAGCGCTGCACTCGATACGGAACACACGCATGAAGCAACGACGCCGTCCGTTTATTCTCGCGGTCTCCATTCTGCTCGCCGCCACTGCGGCAGCAGCCATTGCATTTCTTGCGGCGAGGCAGGAGCAGCATCTGCCGGCGCTGGATGATCTACGCATGTACCTGATCATGGCGGACCGCTTCGACGACGGCGATCCTTCGAACAACGATGCGAACGGAACGCACGACCGCCGGAATCCGCTTGCGGTGCAGGGAGGCGACCTGAAGGGGATCGAACGCCGGCTGCCCTATCTGCAGGCGCTGGGCATCAACGCGATCTGGATCACCCCTGTGCAGATGAACATTCCCGGCGCTTTCCACGGATACTGGATACAGCACTTCAAGCGCGTCGATCCGCGGCTGGGAACGATGGATGACCTGAAGCGGCTGATCCGGCGCGCGCATGAGCACGGCATCCGCGTGTATCTCGACGTGGTATGCAATCACACCGGTCCGCTCATCGGCACCGCCGAGGGCGGCCACGTCTGGAATGACAGTGGCTACACGCTCGTCTGGAAGGACACAGCGCAGCGTCCGACTCCGGTGGCACTGCAGGATCTCTCGCTGTACCACAATTTCGGGGAAGTGAAAGAGTGGAAGAATCCGTATCAGATCCTCGGAGAACTGCCCGGCGGACTCGACGACCTGCGGACCGAGGATCCGCGGGTACTCGCGATCATGATCGATATCTGGACCTGGTGGATGGAACAGACAGGCTGCGACGGCTTCCGCGTCGATACCGTCAAGCACGTCGACATGGCATTCTGGTACGCCTGGCTGGCCGCGATCCGCGGCCGCGCTGCGGAATTCGGTAAAAAAGACTTTTTTATCTTTGGCGAGGTATTCTCGGCAGACGACACGATCTGCGCCCCGTTCACGTATCCGGATCGCCGCGGCCGCAGGGCGTTTGACGCCGTATTCAATTTCAGCATCGCCGAGGCCGTGCGGGACGTCTTCGCGCGCGGCGCCTCCGTCAGCCGCATCGCCGCGAGCATCGCAAATCTCGAACGCTACGATGCCGCCGCGCGCCGCTTCCTCCTGACCTTCATCGACAACCACGACATGTCGCGTTTCCTCGCGGTCGCGGGAGGGAGGCGGGACCTGCTTCGCGAGGCGCTGACGTTCCTGTATGGTCTCGAGGGAATTCCGCTGCTCTATTACGGAACGGAACAGGCGTTTCGCGGCGGGACAGGACCGGACTGGGAAAATCGCGAATCGATGTTCGCGGCAGGCTGGAAGGGATCGGCGCCTCCCGGTGACGCATTCGACATGGGAGCGGAAATGTTCCGGCATATCGCGCAGCTCAACGCACTGCGCGCGCGGCATCGCATCCTCCGTCAGGGCAGCTGCGATATCGCGCTTGCCGATACCTCGAGGCAGCTGCTCGTGCTGCGCCGCAGTCTCGGATCCCTGCGCGCATGGGTGCTCCACAACGGATCCGGCCGCGAGCAGGAATGGCGCGTCCCGTCCACGGGAATCAAGCACATCTGGCCGGGAGATGCAGGGCGCATCGCCACGGACGGCAGGATTCGGATTCTTCCGGGAAGGACAGCGCTGCTGCTGCCGGAGCGACGCGCACGATGAACGACGACCTGACCGTTCTGCACCTTGTCAATTCCCTGCAATGGGGTGGCGTTCGCAAGCACGTGCTCGATCTTGCGGCCGGGCTTCGGCGGCACGGTGTGCGGTCGCTCGTCGCGGCCTGGCTGCCGCCGGACGATGCGCTGCGGGACGATCCCGGGGTGCTGCATCTCCCGCTGTACGGTGAATCCGGTACGCGCAAGTCTCCCTCGGGATTCCTCGTGTCATTGCACGATCTTCGTCTCCGTCTCCGCAGTGAACAGGTCCGGATCCTGCATATGCACAGTCGTTACGCGACGATGCTCGGAAGCCTCGCTGTTGGAAACACGCAGGTCCGGCGCATATATACGGCGCATAACACCTTCGAGGATCTCCGCTGGCTGCCATGGTACCCCTCCGATGTGATCGTTCCGTCCGTCGCCGTGCGCGAACATTTCCTTGCGCAGGTGCGCGGCGCGGAAGACCGGCGCCTTCACGTCGTCGCCCATGGAATCGCGCTTCCGGAACTCCCGCCTCCGCGTGCGGAGTCACCGCCCCGGTTCTGCTTTGCCGGCCGGCTCTGTGAAGAAAAGGGTGTGCAGATCCTTTATGACGCGCTGCGCATCCTGCGGGATGCGGACGGAACGGTGCCGCTGGTGGACATCATCGGTGACGGACCGCTTCTCGCATGGCTGCGGGAACGCGCGCGAAAGGAGTTCACCGGCGGAACGATGCGCGTTCACGGTTACTCCGCCACTCCCGTCGATGTGATCGCTGGTGCCGATGCATTGATCTTCCCGTCGCTGCGCCTCGACAGTGTCGGGTATGTCAATCTGGAAGCCCTGGCGTCTGGAGTCCCCGTTATCGCGAGCGATCTCGCGGCCCTCGCGTCCATCGTCGTTCCGGATGTTACGGGTCTCGTATTTCCGGCAGGCGATGCCGCCGCCCTTGCCGACGCGCTGCGACGGGCGCTGCGCGACCGCGCCGCGATGCGGGCCATGGGGGCGCGCGGCAGGGAGTATGTCAGGAAGGAACACGGCATTGACCGCATGTGCGCGGAAACCGCCGCGGTCTATCGGGAGATACTGGCTGGTGATCATTCCTCGCCGGGAATGGGACGGCCCATGCTGCGATAGATGTCCTCGATCTGCGCGATCTCGCCGGTGATCTTCTGGTTGCCGGGATCGAGTTCGAGCGCATGCCGGTATTCGACGAGCGCGCGGTGGTACTTGCCCTCGCGGGGAGAGACGCTGCTGTCGTATTGCATATAATCGCCGAGCGCGACGTACGCGAGGATCAGTTTCTTTTTATTTCCCTCACTCGGCGCGGTTTCGAACGCGGATTTCGCCGCATCGAGGTCGTCGGTGAATTTCCGGATGTCTTCGTCGATCGCGATGAGCGCGGCATTTGAAATGTCACGTTTCGGTCGCGTTTCGGATTCCGCGGCCGACCGACCCGCGGCTGACCGGCCCGCGGCTGACCGGCCCGCGGCGGAATCGCCGTTTCCCTCCTGCCTGGGAGAACAGGAGGCCATGAACAGCACGGCGCTCAGGACAAGGATGGGTATTCTCATATGGAGGCTGCTTTCGGTTTGTGGGACTTCCATTGGATGGCGAGGCATGATAGAGTAAGAACACGCTCAACGGTGAATCCGTTCTATCAGCAGCTCGATAGCCGCGCACTGGCTCTCGTGGCTGAAATGCCGCTGCGCATGCCGGCGTCCCGCCTCGGCGAGACTCGCGAAGAAATCCCGGTCGTCCATCAGCAGCAGCAGTTGCTCCGCGATTGCGGCCGGATCCGCGGGAGGAACGAGCAATGCCGCTCGCGGAGAGTGGCCGAAATCCGGGTAGCTGACGAGGTCCGGCGTCCCGCCGCTGTCAGTGGCGATCACAGGCCGTCCGGCCGCCATCGCCTCGATGGTGACCATGCCGTAAGTTTCCGACAATGACGTGAGCGCGAATACATCCATCGCTGCGTAGGCCAGTCCCGCGTCCTGTATGAACCCGCGAAAGTGTACATGGTCCGTCATGTGCAGTTCCTTCGCGAGCGTCCGCAGTTCATGCGCGTAGCCCTGCTCCTCGCCGCGTGTTTCTTCTCCCACGAACAGCAGATGCATGTCCCTCCCGGCGGCGCGCACTTGCGCGGCGGCGCGAATCAGATATTCCTGTCCCTTTCCCCGATCCAGCCGGCCGACGGTTCCCGCGATGAATACATCAGCCGGCAGCTGCAGCGCAGTGCGCGCCGCGTCACGCGTGGTGTCACGAGCAACGTCACGAGCAACGTCATCGCACGCGGCGTCACGCGCGGCATCGCGCACGGCGGCAGCGGCAGGCAGATCGAGCAGCGGGGCCAATTCTATTCCGAACGGGATGAGATGGATCTTCTCCGAGGGGACGTGCGTCATCCGCCGGGTTTGTTCCGCCAGGGAAGGCAGCGGCGCAATCCAGGCGTCGAGATGGAAGTGCTGCCAGCGATGGACGAAATCGGTCTTGGCATGACCGAATTGCATGTGCTGTGTATGCAGCAGCGCGAAACCATGCGCCGCCGCGCGCTTGGTGAGCACTCCGAGCAGCAGGTCACGATTGACATTCAGGATCAGGTTGCGGATGTCGCGCTCCCGGAGAATCCGTGCAAGCCGCCGGGCGGTTCCGCATACCCGGTAGCGGCTCCGTCCGGGCAGCGCCACGGTTGGAATTCCCTCGGCGTCCGCGCGCGAATGCAGCGGTGAACCGTCGGCGGCGACGATCAGGCAGCGATGTCCCCGCGCCTTCATCCAGCCGCCGAGCCTCAGCACGTTCAGTTCGATCCCGCCGAGGGAATGCGTCGTGCAGCAGAGTGCGATCCCGAGCGAAGAATGCATGTCCAAATATGGCGATAAAAGCGAAGGAGGGAAAGACGGTCAGATCGACCAGCCGACAGTGTGGAACAGCCTGTCATCGTCTTCGATGCGGAGAATGCACAAACCCGGGACGATATAGAACACCGTCGCCAGGCGGGGACCACGCCACAGTTCGTAGCGGCGGCAGGGGAGCGATACAGGCTGTCCGTACATGCTGATCAGCGTGTCCTTGTGCGTCAGGCGGACGGCGAACTCGGGATTGCGCTGGGGGTAGGTCTTTCCCACACGGCCGGGATATGGAAGCGTGAACATGAACTTGGGTCGCAGCGTGATCGTCGTTGTGTCATCGTCGCGAACCGGTTGATAGAAACTGAGTCCGAGGCTGTCGTTACGGAGCAGTACGGGGAAGGCGACATGCGGCCCTCCCGGCGTACCGGCCGGGGAAAAGTAGGGGACGTAGAAGTAGCGGTTGCTTTCAAACGACAGTGCTCTCGGTATGACGTATCTCGGCGGCGAAGGAGGTCGCGGAGGATTCTCGAATATGTATACCCAATGCACATGCGCGTTCAGAGGAAGCAGTACTTCGGTGGAATCCGTCGGCTCGACGATCGGCGGTTCGGTGATGACCGATTTCAACGGAGGATCGGAAGGGAAATCACAGCGGATGCACAGCAGCGCCGTGAACAGCGGTAAAGTCAAGGCGATGATGCGCGATATCGACGGAGATGCATGCATCAGAAGCGTATGCTCATGCCGTAATGAAGACCGATTTTCGTGCTGACGGCACTTTTCAAATGCAGGAGGACGGCGGGGCTCACGTACACCTCCACGTTGCGGATCACCGACGCCTTCATGCCGGCGGCAACCTGCGCCAGCGCGGCACTGCCGCTCAGCCCCGCACCCAGTTCGACGTAGGGCTGCAGGAACGCGGATCCGAGTGTCCAGCGAAGATAGGGTCCCGCATATCCGTAGGTGTAGCCGACCACGCCGCCATAATCGGCGATACGCTCGGTGTCGACGTCCGGTCCGGGAGTCTCGTGGAACGCCTCCTGCCCGACGATGATGCCCGCTTCCCACCGCGTAGAGAAGCGGTAGCCTATGCGGAACACGACATGGGTGAACATGTTGCGCAGTGCGCGCGCATCATCGGAAGGCAGCTGATACGCGACGCCGCTTTCGATTCCGGCGACGAACGCCGCGTCCTCACCGCGGATGCGCGTGCCGCTCCGTCCTGTCCAATCCGCCGCTTCCCGGGATTTGCTCAGCGTGCGCTCGTCGTGGTAGATCACCTTCCCCTGTTCATCGGATGCGGTGAACACCGCGGTATAATCATCGTCCGGCAGCTCCGCCGCGTTCCACACGACCTCATAGGTCCCGGCCTGCCGCTTGCCTTCCTCCAGAACCTGTTCGACGCCGCGGGCTTCGATCGAGAGGCGGATGATACTCGTCTGCGGCACCGCATAGGTGAGCAGCGTGCGTTCCGCGAACGGCTCCGGCAGATTTTCCGGAAGCCCGTAGTGGCGCGGGATTTCGAGGGTAATGAGGACGGCTTCCTGCAGGGAGGATGGGACCGCGCGGCCGCCGTCGGGGAGGGAAGCGTCCCATTCCGGAAGATCGAATTTCAGTGGAAGGTTGCCCTGCAGCTCGACGCTGCGGGAGAACACTTCGCTGCCATACAGGATGAGTTTGCCCTCTTCTTCCCTGACTACGGCCCGCTCGAGCAGCACCTGTGCCGTGAGTGTTGCGTCTTCGTACCGCAGTGGTACCAGCGCCGTCCTCAGAAGGTAGCGGTATCCGCGGGGCGCAAGCGCGAGTTCCTGATCGGTTTCACCGGCGCGCGGGATGTCGACGAGCAATCCCCCGCTGAACACGCGGTCATTGGATTCGGAGGAAGCAGGTTGGGTTCCAAGACGCGCGCTGCGGGTATCGGCCGGGGATGCCGTCTCCTGCCGCAGATCGACCGGTCCACGGCGATAGACGACATCTTCCCCGTTCCAGCGCCGGATGTACTCCACGGCGCAGTCGAGAAGGGGAAGAGTGCCGGGAAAGGAAGTCCGCGCAACAGCGGCGGCCAGCTCGCGCTGGAAGACGTCCTCACCGGTCACGAGTTCGTACGAAGAAATATCCTGTCCCCCCGCGGGCGAGGGCAGGCACGCCGTCAGTGCGAACGGAAGCAGGAGGATCGCTATGGCCGTGCGAATGTGCATGGATCAGTGCAGGCGGTCCTTCGAGGAGAGACGGACGGACTCGACGGACACGAGCATGGAGTTGTACTGCTCGATGTAGCTCTGCGCTTTCTCTTCGCGCGTCATCGTTTCCGGGTCCCGGACTTCGGCGATTGACACGGTGCCTCCCGTGACCGAGGGAATCAGGACGGGCATTACCGGGACGGCATCACCGGGCTGTGTCCCGAGTTCAGGGACGGCGTCTTCATCCTGGGCCGAAGTGGGGGATTCCTGTCGGCGCGCGATGTCATCCTGCGCATCGATGCGCGGACCGGCATCCGATGGAGCTCGTGTATCCGAGCGAACGATGTAGACGGGGCGATCGATCTCGCGCAGCTGCGTCACCGTGTCTTTCTTCACGATATAGACGGTATCCTGCAGTTGTGCGACCGATTGCAGCGCCGTGCTGCTCTCTTCGGAATTTCCGGTCCACAGCAGAATGGCGACGGTGCAGGAGGCCGCGGCGAAGCCTGTGCCGAGAAGATGCGCCCAGCCGAAACGCCGCCGTGGCGCGGCTGAGGCTTCATGCGGCTGCGGCAGCTCCTCACGGCGGAGTCCTTCCGTCTCGAGAGTGTTCACGCGGCGCAGCACTTCGTTTCTCACCTCGGTCGGAACCTGCACGTCTTCACGCAGCGTGCGGATCTTGAGGGAAAGGACGAGATGCTGCCGAAGCAGTTCCGCTGTTTCCGGATGCCGGCTGCAGGCTTCGAACAGTTCGCGTTCCTGTTCCGGCGTGCTGCCGCGATGCAGATAGGCGGAGATCAGTTCCTCGATGCGCTCATTCATAGTCGTTCAATATCGGTTCAAGAATAGCATGCAGTTTCCGCTTCGCGCGATGGATGCGCACTTTCACGTTGGAAAGGGACGTCCCCGTCAGTTCGGCAATCTCTTTCAGGGAGAAGCCCTCGAACTCCGCCAGCAGCAGCGCTTCCCGGTGGTCCGGGGAAAGCTGGTCTATCGCCCTGCGCAGGTGCTCATGCGCATCGCTCGTCCCGGGGCTTACCGCCAGCATGGCGGGTTCGGGAGCGAACTCGAGGGAGATATTGCGCCGGTCGCTGCGCTGTTGCACCTTCAGGGCATTGAGGCATTCGTTGCGCGCGATGCGGAAGAGCCAGTTGGCTTCCTTCTCGTTGTCGCGCAGCGTGTGCAGCGCCTGATACGCTTTCACGAAAACCTCCTGGAAAACATCGTGGGCAAGATCACGGTCACTCGTGACGTAGATACAATACGCGAGGATGCGCCGGTCGTAGGACGCGTAGATTTCATCGAAACGCTTGCGCCGTTCGCGTTCGGTCATTGAATCGTCGACTTGCCGGTTCCATCATGAGGAATTGCATTCTGCAGCGAACCCGTTGTTCTAATTTTCGCTGCCAAAACTGACAACCCCGCATCGCTGAAAGTTACAGGAAAAGAGGCCATCTGCGCTGGATTCAGGATTCCAAAATACGAAGAACATTGGAATTATGTCCGTCGTATGCGGCTGTGACGCCCGCTTTTCGTATTTTTCACTTTTCCACCTCAGCAGCGCAAGAACATGGGCGATACTACACCCCCGACCACGGGCAAAAAGAAGAAAATCTCTCCCCTCGTCATCATCGGCGGGAGCATCCTGCTGCTCGCGCTCGCATTTTTCCTGATTTCCCGCGGCATGCTCGAGAACCGTGATCCGGAGGTCAGCCGTGCACTTTCCGAAAATGCGGAAGCTCGCGGTGACACGCCGCAGCCCGGTGCCGGCGACGGCACGGTCGGGGAGACGGCGAGCGGATCGCAGTTCCGAGACGACGCCTCGCTTACGTTTATCGCCCGCGACGGTTCGGCACGTGCCGCGGTGAACATCGAGATCGCCGAGGACGAAGCATCCCGCACGCAGGGACTGATGGGGAGGCGCCGGATGGGGGAGAACCAGGGAATGCTGTTCATCTTTCCCGATGAGGAATACCGCTCGTTCTGGATGGCGAACACCCCGCTACCTCTGGATATCATCTATGTGAACAGGGAACGGGAGATCGTTACCATTCAGCGAAACACCGTGCCGTATTCCGAAGAGTCCATTCCCTCGACGCGGCCGGCGACCTACGTGATAGAAGTCAACGCCGGCTTCGCGGACCGGCACGGGATCACGGAAGGGGACAAGGTGCAATGGCTGAAGAAGTGAGATCGACGCTGTTCAGAAGCGCCCTTCCGCGCATCGCCCTGTTCGGTGCTGCGCTCGCCGCGCTGCTCGTCGCGGTGATTTTGTACCGCGGCGGTGAAGGAGATGAGACGGATGCATCGCTCGTCTGCGCCGATGACGCGGTGTCGGAGTTCTCGCCGGCATTTGCCCGGCGCATGCCGGACGTCGCGCTCGTCGGTATGCGGCGCGCGCCGGTCATGCTCTCGGAACTCGCGGGCGAGCGGTTCACCGTCGCCGTGTTCTGTTCGTACAAATGCCCGTGCTCCGACGGCTACGTCGACCGGCTCCGCGCCCTGCGCGATCGGTACGCGGCGCGCGGCGTATCATTCATCGCACTGCAGTCCAACGCGGACGAAACCATAGACGGCATGGTGCGCTACATCCAGCGCAAGGACTATCCGCTGCCCGTGTATCGCGACGACATGGCGGCTGCCGCGGATCTGATGCATGCGGAGGTGACACCCGAAGTGTTCGTGTTTGACAGCAGCTGGATGCTTCGCTATCACGGACGCATCGACGACGACAAGAGCGGACGCAATGTCCGGGATGAATCGCTCCGGTTCGCGCTCGACACACTGCTGGCGAAGGGCGAGCTGCACAACAAAGAAAAGATGTCTCTCGGCTGCGCGATCGTGCGCAGGGAAGGTAATTCATGAAACGCTCTCTCACTTTCGTTCTTGCTGTCACTCTTTTTCTTCCGTTCGCCTCCGCCACATGTCTTGCCCAGGAGGAGAGCCCGAGGAATATCATCGTCATGATCGGCGACGGCATGGGAATCGGCCAGCTGACAGCGATGAAGGCGCTGCTCGGCTATGTCGCTCTCGACAGCTTTCCCGTCGGCGGACTGGTGATGACGCAATCCGCGAACAAATTCGTCACGGAATCCGCCGCCGGCGGCAGCGCGCTGAGCACCGGCGTGCGCTGCAACAACGGAGCGGTCGCGCAGCGTCAGGACGGTACACCCTTGCGCACGCTGATCGAGACCGCCCGCGCGAACGGCAAGGCCACCGGCGTGGTTTCGACGAGTTCCATCACACATGCCACGCCCGCAAGCTTCCTTGCCCACGCACGCAACCGCGAACTGGAGTTCGACATCGCCCTGCAGATCGCGGAATCGCAGGTCGACGTGCTGATCGGCGGAGGGCGGCGGTTCTTTTTACCAAAACATGGAGGAGGCGACCGCGAGGATGGAAGGGACCTCGTCGCAGAGATGCAGAGCCACGGCTATGCGTATGCCGGAGGTTTCGGAGGGGAAATTCCCCAGGAAGGCCGTTTCCTCCGGCTGCTCGCCGACGAAGGTCTTCCCGCCGCCTCCGCGCGTCCATACGCGTTGAGACAGCTGGTCGAGACCGCCATTGCCGCGCTTGCGCGGCATGACAGCGGATTCGTCCTGATGGTCGAAGGATCGCAGATCGACTGGGCGGCCCATGACAATGATTTCTCCGGACTGAAGGCGGAACTTCGCGATTTCGATGACGCCATCGCCGCGGCTCTCGCCTTCGTGAGGCAGGACGGCCGCAGCCTGCTCGTCGTCACCGCCGATCACGAGACGGGCGGGCTTGCCGTCATCGGTGACGCGGTCGACGGATCGGACATGGAAGGCCGCTGGATCTCAGGCGATCACACGGCGAACATGGTTCCGCTCTTCGCGATCGGTCCCCGCGCGGAGAAATTCGGCGGGCTTCATCACAATTACGAGATCGGCAGCATGCTTCACGAAGTGCTGGAGCCGCGATCGGAGTCCGAATCCGATTTCCACAAATAGGATCCTGGCATCGGAATCACGGGCGGGCAAGGCCTGTCTTCTTTCTCCCCGCGTTTCCACGCATCTCAGGCATTCTCCTTTGCGCGCGCGAATCCGATGAAGTCCACGGACACGGGTATGCGACCGTGTTCCCGCAGCAGGCGGTTGATCTGTCCGCGGTGATAGGCGCCGTGATGGGACATGTGGGTGAGGATATCGGATACGCTGTTCTCGAAGACGTCGCCCTTGGACGTCCGGTACTGTACGCGCTGATCGAAGGCTTCCTCGTCAAGCTGCTCGACGAAGCTGCGGCCGCTGTCGCCGCTGATGCGCGCGAGTTCCCGGCATTCGTTCAATGTCAGGGAAGGCCAGACGGCGATCGCGGAAGTATCAAAGCCTTCCAAGCGCAGAAGCCAGATTTTCTCGGAGTGAAGGATATGTCCCATGATCCGGTCGGCCTCGTCAATCGAGGGATCCGCCGCTTTCAGTGCTTCCACGCAGCTGATATTGGCGCGCATGTTGAAATCGTATATTCGGAGATAATGATCGCGCAGTTGCATGGAGGTCCTTTCCTGTCTGTGGTGCCTGCACCTGCGGGCTGAAGCGCTGGCGAGAACTGCCCTCGCGAGAACTACCGTCGCGAGGACTGTCCTCGCGAGGACTACCGTCGCGAGGACTGTCCTCGTGCCGGATGATGTCATCCTCGAGTGACTTGCGTGCAGGATCACCGGTGTCGTATCATGCAATATACGACGAATTCAGTATATCATTTTCCACTATGTCACAACTCGACTTCATGCTCTCCCATGCGCCCGCTTCGGCGGTCATCATCGCGCTCATCGTCGGGCTGAGCCTCATCGGATTTCGGAGCAGGGCATTTTCCGAGCGGCTTCTCCTTCGTCCGTGGAAGCTCTTTCATGGAAACGAATACGAACGACTGCTCACTTCCGGTTTCCTTCATGCAGACATGATGCATCTACTTTTCAACCTGATCGCGTTGTACTCCGTCTCGATGTATGTGGAGGCGGCGGCAGGCACGCCGGCGTTCCTCATCATTTATCTGGGATCGCTGGTCGCTTCGGGACTGATCGCCTCGATCCGCAGGCGCCGCGATCCCGAGTATCGGGCGCTCGGTGCCTCGGGTGCGGTCTCCGGACTTTTTTTCGCAGGAATGCTGTATTTCCCTGAGGCAAAGGTGATGCTGCTGTTCCTGCCCATCCCGATTCCATGGCCGATCTTCGCAGTTCTGTTCATCGCCGGGAGTGTCTACGGCGCGAGACGGAAATGGGATAATGTCGCCCATGACGTGCATCTCTACGGCGCTCTCTCGGGCCTGGTCCTGACGGCAGTGGTCGATCCGTCCTCCCTTGCCGGTTTTCTGAAGGTCGTGGGGTTTGCCGATTGAACGGGGCGGGAAGAGTGTAACCGACGCAGAACTATGGTGTCTATGTCTTCGTACACCTTCTTCGCGCGGAATGTGACGGTCATGCGCAAGGCACATGCCAGAAGACTTCAGCAAACATACCGACGAACAGCTCTTCGCGGCGTTCAGGCAGAGCGGCAAGGAGAAAGATGCGGCTTTCAGGGAGCTGTTCTCACGGTACGAGCGAAAGGTGTACGTGTACTGCCTGCGGATGACCGGCAATCCCAATGATGCGGGGGATGTATTCCAGGAGACATTCACGCGTTTCTATCGGCAGACGCAGAAACCGGACGAAACCGTGAGCAACATCCTTGCCTACCTGCTCACGAGCGCGCGGAACGTGTTTCTCAATACGAGGCGGAACAGGGTGTTCTGGTCGCCGTTCGACGACGAGACGATCGCGAGCCACGCGCCGCTGTACGAGCGAAACGAATTGCTCAACATCATCAGTTCGGCGCTGGAACTGCTGGACGATCCGTATCGCGAAGCGTTCATCCTCCGCTTTTACGAGGGTCTTTCATATAAGGAGATCTCCGAGATCACCGGGGATACGGTTTCCTCGCTGAAGGTGCGCGTGATGCGCGCCAAGGACCAGGTGAAAGGTATCCTGGCCCCCTATATCAGCGACCTGATCCGTTAGCATGAAATTGTAGGACGACAGAGCAGTTGTTTCCATGAAGCACACGGAATTACTCCACCGATTTTTTGACGAAGGCCTCGAGGAGCCGCTCGAGGATGTCCTTTTCGGACAGATGGCTCTTGATCCGGAGCTGCGCCGGGAATTCCTCGCGCACCTGAAACTGCATTCGATCATTCAGGAGGATGTGGCCGGGATTACGACACCGTCGCATGTGTCTCAGCAGTTGTTTACAACGCTCGGCCTCACTCCTCCTGAAAATATCGCACCGAGCGCAGCCGTGCGTCTGCGCCGCGGCGCTGGAGCGGCGCTGCTCGGCCTGCGCACCACACTCGTCGAACACCGGGGCTATGTGCTCACGGCGGTCATCTCCGCGATGAGTACCGCCCTGCTGCTCGTCGGTTTTCTCGGTCCCGCCGGAGATCGCGACGGTTCCGCTGTGCCAGCATTGTCGGAACAAACCTCCCCGCAACCGTCAACAGAGACTTCCGCGCCGTCCAGCGTTGCCGCGCCGTCCAGCGTTGCCGCGCCGTCCAGCGTTGC
>CAZWNO010000017.1:0-4693 GCA_964635845.1 uncultured Chromatiales bacterium | reverse complement strand
CGTTGCCGCGCCGTCCAGCGTTGCCGCGCCGTCCAGCGTTGCCGCGCCGTCCAGCGTTGCCGCGCCGTCCAGCACCGCCGCGCCGTCCAGCACCGCCGCGCCGTCCAGCGTTGCCGCGCCGCCGATCGCCGCCGCGCCATCGGTCGTTGCCGCGCCGTCCAGCGTTGCCGCGCCGTCCAGCACCGCCGCGCCGTCCAGCACCGCCGCGCCGTCCAGCGCTGCCGCGCCATCGGAGGCCCCCGCGCAGCCGGTTGCTGCCGCGCCATCGGTTGCTGCCGGAGAATCGATGGAACCGCTGCTCGCCCTTCAGCTATCGACAGCATCCCGGCCGCTCGAAGAACGTGCGAAATCCATACGCGTGGAGAATACGGAAATCGCCATTCCGGAGATCCTCGAGATCGATCCGCCATGGAGGTTCACGCAGCCGGGTCCCAGGACGAACCTTCTCTCCAATCTGGTCTTCGAGCTGCGAAAATATTACGGCACGTCCTACCCTGACATAGATCTGCCGCACAATTCCCATAAAGTGTTCGAAAACATGGCGCTCAGCGTCGTGCACAAGGCGAACGAGCATCATGCGTTCGGTTTCGAATACGGACGCGAGAATTTCGGCAGGGAATTCCAGCGCAGCGAAACCGCGCAGGCTGCTCCGCTCGTCGTCGACCAGTCCGTCCTGCAGATCTTCACGCCTCCGGCACAGCTGCTGAACGGTCAGCAGCGCGAGAATCGAATGCTCGATCTGTTCGGTGCCGTGTGGAAGCTCTCGCTGCCGGAGTATGGAATCTACGATGTTCTGTATCCCTACCTGCGTGCTTTTGTCGGGGCGACCAAGCTCGGTCCGCTCGGAAAGCTCCGGGCCGGACTCGAGATGTATCCGTCGAACTTCTCCTCCCTCAACGTGGGTGTCGAGGGCGGCATGCTCCGCTACACGGTGGATGATCTCTCGTACTACACGACCAAACTCAACTTCACGTTCGGTGTGGCGATCGGATTTTAATTTTTCGCGCATACGGAGGTTCAGATGCAACGACTCGTCCTTCTCGTCATTCCACTCCTGCTGCTCGCATGCTCGGATGAGAGTGCGGGACCCGAAACTCCGACACCGGTCCGCCAGATCAGCAGCGGCGAACTGGCCGTCACGCATGCGAACGCCGCCTTCGGCCTCACGCTGTTCCGCTCCGTCGCGGCGGCGACGCCGGATGCGAATATCTTCATTTCCCCGCTCAGTGTTTCCATGGCGCTCGGGATGACGGTGAACGGCGCGGCCGGCGACACCTGGCTCGGCATGCGCCACGCGCTTCATTTCGAGAACCTGACGCAGGCGGAGATCAACCGGTCCTATCGCAGCCTTCTCGATCTGCTGCGCGGCATGGATCCGCGTGTCCGTCTCGACATCGCGAATTCCATCTGGAGCCGCGAAGGATTTCCCGTCGAACAGGCGTTCGTGGATTCGAACCGCTACTATTTCGATGCGGAAATCCGCACGCTCGATTTTTCCCGCGCCGATGCGGCGGACATCATCAACGCCTGGGTCAGCCAGAAGACGCAGGGCAAGATCCCCGATATCGTCACGTCTCCCATCCCGGATCTGGTGATGATGTACCTCATCAACGCCGTGTACTTCAAGGGAAGCTGGGCAATGCAATTTGATGCCAAGCTGACGCGTGACGACAAGTTCACCGCGATCGACGGCACGCAGAAGAGCATCAAGATGATGAAACGTTCCGGCCGCATCCGCTATCACAGCGGACAGCTGGTCGAGATCGCGGACCTCCCCTACGGCTGGGACCGCTACAGCATGGCGGTGATGCTTCCGAAAACAGGTGTGACGCTCGCGGAGCTGCGTGATGCGCTGCTCACGGATCAGTGGGGGATCTGGCTGAATGCCCTGAACGAAACGGAGATGGATCTCCAGCTGCCGCGATTCACTCTCGAATACGAGACGAGTCTCAGCGAAATGCTCAAGAGCATGGGGATGGAGCTGGCGTTCGATCCCGATCGCGCCGATTTCTCGGGCATCAACAAGGATCGCGCGCTGTATATCTCGGATGTGAAGCACAAGACTTTCGTGAACGTGAACGAGGAAGGGACGGAGGCCGCCGCCGCGACATCCGTCGAGATGGGCACCACTTCCATGCCCCCGGCGATGCGCGTCGACCACCCCTTCATCTTTGTGATTCACGAGCGCAACACCGGCGCGATACTCTTCATCGGACAGGTGACCGACCCCATGGAATGATCTCCTCACGAGGTGATGATGCCGGGCACGCGGCTGCTTGATCCGCGTGACCGGAGCAGAGACCGGCGATGCCATCCACAGTCGCCGGTTTTTTTATTCCGATGCGGCGTGATGGATTTGTCCCGCGGGATGACGTAGATTTGGAAATAACGGATGTCGCACACTGATATCGGAGATCGCCGTGTATCATACCATGCAGGAATTTTTTGACGAGTGGCAGCCTGAAACGGAGAACACGACGAGGGTTTTCGCGCAGCTGACGGACGCCGCCCTCGATCAGAAAGTCACGGCCGAGGGGCGCACGCTGCGGACACTCGCGTGGCACATCGTCTGCTCCATCAGCCAGCTGACCGCGCGCCTCGGCTTCGATCTCGAAGGGCCATCGGAGGATGCGGCCGAGCCGGACTCCGCCGACGGGATACGCGGGGGATACGCGCAGCTGACCGCATCGCTCAACCGTCAGCTGCAGGATCGCTGGACGGATGACGCCCTGAAAACCGAGAATGACATGTTCGGAGAGCTGTGGACCAACGGCAAGACCCTCGGGGTGATGCTCATCCATCAGGTGCATCATCGGGCGCAGATGACCGTGCTCATGCGGCAGGCAGGGCTGCGTGTCCCGGGCATCTATGGTCCCTCCCGCGAGGAGTGGAGCGCGTACGGAAGACCTCCACTGCGCTGACCGCGGGCGCACGCCGCGGCCTAACGGATACTTGTGTACATCACAGAACAGGATCTCAGGAGACCGGTGAGTCGGGACACACACATCGTCGAGCGCCAATTCCACCTCCCTGTCGGAGACGACGGCCTTTTCGTCAAGCTGCTGCTGCACGCCACTCCGGAATCGGAGGAGCTGCGGCCCACATGGGTGTTCCTGCACGAGGCTCTCGGTAGCGTGGGGCAATGGAAAAGCTTTCCCTTCGAATTGTGCAGGGCGACGGGGTGTGACGGTATCGTGTACGACCGCGTCGGACATGGTCGTTCCACCCCCGTGCGCAAGCCGCGTGATCTGCATTTCTACCAGGAGGAGGCTGAAGTCTATCTCCAGGGTTTGCTGCGCGAATTGAATGTCCGCAAACCCCTGCTGTTCGGTCACAGCGACGGAGCGACGCTTGCGCTGAAATTTGCATCGTGCTTCCCGGAGATTCCCGTCGGCGTGGTGTCTGAAGCGGCGCATGTGATCATCGAGGAGATCACGCGCGCCGGTATCCGTCAGGCGGCAGTGCAGTACGCGGAGACGGATCTGCGTGCCCGGCTCTCTCGATATCACGGAGAAAAAACGGATGCGGTGTTCAGCGCATGGGCGGAATCCTGGCTCGATCCGTCGCTCGCCGACTGGAACATGCTCGATGATCTGAAGCAGATACGCTGTCCGGTGCTGATCATCCAGGGAGAAGACGATCATTACGGCAGCCGCAGGCAGGTAGATCTGATCGCGGAGAACGTGCAGGGGGCCGCGGGCGTTCTCTGGCTGCATGGCACGGGACATGTCCCCCATCTGCAGTCGCGCGAAATCGTCATCAGCGAGACTGCCGCCTGGGCGTCGCCGCTCATCAACAAAAACGCCGGGTGATCGTTCACCCGGCGCTGCTGAAAATCCTTATTATCGGATGTGTAAATGCGAATGCCCTTCCCGCGTCATGCGCGCGGGGACGTCGCAGAGCGTCAGCGTGCGACGATGAAACTGCGCAGCTGCTGATCCGCACCGCTGTGGATGCGGTAGACGTACACACCCGGCTCGAGCCGCGCGGTCGAAAGGGAAAAGGTAATGGTCGAGCGTGGCGCGACAGTATTGGCTTGTGATTCCACAAGGCGACCCAGCACATCGTACACCTCGATCGTCACCGATGCCGCGCCGCCGATCTCCACGGGCACGGAGAGCGCGGACGCGGCCGGCTGCGGATAATGCGGCAGCAGACGGAACGCGACGGGTGCCGCCGTTTCCGCCATTCCCACCGTCGCATCGACCTCGATCTCGAAGGACTGCTGATGGAAACCGAAGCGATTGCGCGCTTCGAACAGTACCGTGTGCGTGCCGAGCTGCTGGTCGGACGGTGTCCAGGTGATCATTCCGTTCACGGAATCGATCGCGAGTCCCGTCGGCCCGGCATTGATCGCGAATGTGGGATCGGGACGCGCGTCGACGAAAGTCTGATACCAGAACGGCTTGTTCGGACCGATGCGTTGGTTGGGTACCGCCGTGATGAGCGGGGTCTTGTACACCTCGAGTGTGTAACTCTGCTCACCGGAACCCGCGTTGTTTGTCGCGGTGATCCGCACGGGATGCGGACCGGCCTGCGTCCGCGTCGGTGTCCATGCCACCGTGCCTCTCCCCGGCTCGATGATCATGCCCGCCGGCTTCTCGGTGAGTGCATAGGTGATCGGGGGAGTGCCGCTCACCGCGGTCTGGTAAGTATATTGCTTCCCCGCTTCGGCTTCCGTGACAGGGGTTGA
>CAZWNO010000016.1:41738-51207 GCA_964635845.1 uncultured Chromatiales bacterium | reverse complement strand
GAAATAGTGGTATTCACGCCCAAGGGCGATCTGATCGTGCTCCCCAACGGTTCCACGGCAGTCGACTTCGCCTTCGAGATTCATTCGGAAATCGGGCTGCACACCATCGGCGCAAAAGTGAACGGCAGGATTGTGCCGCTCAACCGACGTCTGCACAGCGGCGACCAGGTAGAGGTTATCACGTCACGCAGCCAGTACATCAGTCCCGATTGGGAACAGCAGGTCTTCACACACAAGGCGAAGGTGGCGATCCGTCGTTTCATCAACGAACAGACGAAGCAGGTGCTGCAGGACGGACGCGACAAGTGGGAGCGCCGCGCGAAGAAACTCAAGATCCCGCTGGATGAGGGACCGCTGTTGAAAGCGGCGCAGATCCTCAAATTTTCGAGTCTGTCGAAGATGCTCGTCGCGCTCGCGAAAGACGAAATACGTGTGGATGACATCGCCAGGGCCGCATTGGCGGAACAGCCGCAGACGGATACGGATTCGGAATTGCCGCAGCGCGACCAGCAGCAGGTGTTCGAGGAATTCGCCGACCGGGCGCGCAGCGAACAGGGAATCATCATCCAGGGCGAGGCGTCGAACATCGAATATGATTTCGCGCGATGCTGCAGTCCTCTGCCGGGTGACGAGGTCATCGGCTTCGTGACGCTCGGCCGGGGCATCAAGATACACCGTCGCAACTGCCGCAACATCCAACGGCTGCTGCAGGACAGCAGTGACGCGAGCATGCGCGACCGTCTGGTCGATATCGCATGGCCCACGAACGACGCGAACGACTACCTCAGCGGGATACGCATCGAGGGAGAAGATCGGCCCGGCGTCCTCAACGAGATCGCCCTCGCACTGACCAGCTACAGAAACACCAACATCCGCAGTGTCAATATAGAAACCGAGAAAACCATTTTTCACGGCTCGGTCCTGGTCTCGGTTCACAGTCTGGAACACCTCGAGCGGCTGATCGAGCGGTTGAAAAAGGTTAAAGGCGTCTCCTTGGCTGAGCGCTACGTAGAGATGTCGTAATCCCCATCTGGAGAATATGCATGAGAGACAAAATCCCCACACTGACCCGAAAGGACATCGCCAAAAACGTCGCTGAACAGCTTTCCGTCAAGGTTCAGGATGCGGATCACATCGTCGACACCGTTCTTTCCTCCATTCGCGAACTGCTCATGAGCGCCGATCCGGAAGTCAGGCTCGAGGTACGCGATTTCGGCGTCTTCGAAATCAAGCTGACCAAGGCGAAACCTCGCGCGCGGAATCCCAAGACGGGCGACAAGGTTTACGTACCACCGCGGCGCAAGACACATTTCAAGCCAAGCAAACTCCTGAAATCATTTCTGACAATGCCGTTGAGTTCTCATGCGGAAGCGCGCCTGCTCGAACGGGAACTCGAGGCGCAGATCCCGGTATCCGTCGGAAGAAGAGTAGAAGATTTCATTGCCCAGTAATCAGCGCACGCTCGCTCTTGATTACGGCGAGCGAAGGATCGGGCTCGCACTGTCCGACGAACTCGGCATCATCGCCACCGGGATCGGCACGCTGGACAACGACGATGCTCTGCTGTCGAAGCTCCTCGGCATCATCGAGGATAGGGCCGTGGTGCAGATCGTGGTCGGACTTCCGCTCACGCTGTCAGGGATGGAAGGAAAGACCGCAAAAACGGTGCAGGCCTTTGCCGAGCGGCTGCGCGCTTCCAGCCGACTTCCGGTGCACCTGCTCGACGAACGGTACACGTCCAGCCTCGCTGCACGGGCGATTCTCGACATGGGCGTGGGGAAGAAGAAGCGGCGGGAGAAGGGCAAGGTCGACGAGATCGCGGCGATCATCCTTCTGCAAGGATTTCTTGATTCTGCGCGAAACGCCAAACGCTGATCCCCGGCGGCGGCTCAAGTCTCCTCAGCCGTGTCTCTGGATTCAGTCAACCCAGTCCGCGACGAAAACGTTCGTGTCGCCTTCACTGGCATTGTTCCTGTTCGAACAGAAAACGAGTTTCTTGCCGTCGCATGTGAACATCGGGAATCCGTCGAAGCCGTCGAAATGGGTCACGCGCTCCAGCCCGCCGCCGTCGGTATCGATGATATATAAATCGAAATTGCGGGAGTTACTCGCGTCCATGTTGGAACTGAAGATGATGCGCCTGCCATCGGGATGCATGAACGGAGCGAAGTTGGCACTGCCGTTGTCGGTGATCTGACGCATATTACTGCCGTCGGCGTTCATGACGAAAATCTCGAGCGTGCTCGGACGCACGAGATGTTCCGATACGAGTTCCTGATATCCGGCGAGTTCTTCGACAGAAGTCGGACGGCTCGCACGGAATACGATCTGTGATCCATCGGGTGTGAAAAACGCACCGCCGTCGTACCCCTTGCTGAATGTCAGCCGTTTCGTACCGGTTCCATCGAGATTCATCGTATAGATTTCGGGATCGCCGTCGCGTGTGGAAGTAAAGACTATCTTGTCGCCTTTCGGAGAGACCGTCGCTTCCGCGTCGTAACCCCTGCTGGCCGAGAGCTCTTGAAGACCGGTACCATCTTTCCGGATTCTATAGATATCGAATTCCGGATACAGTTTCCAGACGTACCCCTTGCTCCGATCGGGAGAAGGGAGGCAGCCGGGATCATGCGCCTCGGTGCTGGAGAATATCAGCCACTCGCCATCGGGGAGCCAATAGGAGCAGGTGGTCCGTCCCTTGCCCGAGCTCAACTGTGTGACATTCGCGCCGGTGATGGACATGGTGAAGATCTGGTCGCATTCCATGCCTTCGGCGCGGCGCTGGAAGGTCAGGTGCTTCTCGTCGAATGAGAGATATGCCTCGGCATTTTCCCCGTCGAACGTCAGCTGGCGGATGTTCTTCAGATGTGTCTCGCCGGAGATTGCCAGTGTGTCCTTCACAGCTGTGGCGCTTTCCACTTCGGCGGTTTTCTGCTGACCGCAGGCGGGGAGAACAAGCGCGGCCAGCACGATGTATCGTGTCAAGCGGATCATGAATTACCTCGTATTGAACCAGTGAAGCTCGTATTGAACCAGTGAAGCGGCGGGGAGAACTTTTACCCATTCACATCAAATGTATTCAGCGTAAGCACCGGGCAGCGCGACGCCCGCACGATACGCTGCGTGATGCTGCCGATGAACAGCTGCCCGAGACCTGTTCGCGTTCTTGTCGCGATGACGATCAGGTCGGCATGCGATTCCTTCACATACGCAAGGATCTCGTCCCCAGTCTCTCCCTTGCGGTGAACGCGTCGCAGCGGCACATCCGTCGGGACAGACTCGAGCAAGCGATCGAACTGCGTCTCGAGCTGCCCGATCACGGCCTGCTCGACGACCTCCTCGCTCAATTCGAAGCTCCGCATCGAGAGAGAGGAGAAAATATCCTTGTACACGTGCAGAAGGTGAATTTCCGCGTTGTAGACGCGCGCCACGTTAATGGCGGTACGCAGCAACGGTGCGGAAGCATCGGAGAAGTCGACAGGCACGACGATGACAGCGACAGATGCGAGCATGCGATCCTCCTCAGAGCGATGCCTGGCGGGACTTGTAGACGTGATACAGGATCGAGCGGATCGATTCCGAGGTCGACTCGGGACACCGGACGTTCTTGGCGTGCCGGAGCAGGCACAGCTTCGTGGCGATGTCCAGGTGATATTCTCCCAGCATCTCGGGTTTTTCACGCACGACGTGCTGCAGCACATCGATCTGCTCGTCCGAAAGGCCGGCGGCGTTCCGGTCGGCGAGCGCGCTGATGTACTCCTTCAGCTGCTCATCCGTCATGCTCGTATAATCTTCCTTTGTCATTCCTTCAGACCGCGCGTTTCAGTGTTGTTCCGTCTCATCGTCCTCAGAGGCCGTGCCGGCGCCGCTTTGACGTTTGCGCCTCTCGGCGGGTGATTCATCCTCGTCAGCGAATCCGCGCTCACGGGCGTAGTTGAAAAGTTTGCCGCGCAGCATCTTGCGGCCGCGATGCAGCCGGGAGCGCACAGTCCCGATGGGACATTCAACAAAATCCGCGATTTCCTCGTAAGTGAATCCTTCGATATCACAGAGGATCACAACTGTCCGAAACTCCTCCGGCAGCGATTCCAGTGCGGTGGAGACATCGTCATCGAGCAGATTCGAAAAAATTTGTTCTTCAAGATCGTTGGGATCCGCAGACTCGGCACGTATGGAGTGATAGAACTCTTCGACCTCGTTGTAGTCTACCTTGTCCGGTTCCTTGGAGCTGCGTCTGTAGATGTTGATGAACGAATTTTTCATTATCCTGAACAGCCACGCCTTGCAGTTCGTTCCCTGCTCGAATTTGTCGAAGAAGCGGTAGGCTTTCAGAAAGGTTTCCTGAAGGAGATCGTCGGCCTCGTCCGGATCACTGGTCATCCGGAGCGCGAAATTGTAGAGCGCATCCATGTGCGGCAGCGCTTCGCGTTCGAAGTCGATATGCCGCTGCCGCAGTGCCTCCGGTGAGTCGAGAACTGCGGCTTCGTCCGTAGTGACGTCATCCTGTATTGCAGGATCAAGGACTGACATGGTGTTCTGATTCCTTCAGAAAATCAAGATTGTCAAAATATACGCACGGTCGCGGACAGGCACAATCCAGCAGGTATCCGCCTGGACTCCCGATCGAGCCTTGTGAAAAAATCCCTGAATGCTGAATTTTTGGTCTTTTTCCTATTGTTATTCCAGCTCATTCTGCTATATTTCAATTCAGATACGTTTAATCTGCTTTATTGGCGGATAGGACGCAATAGAAAAAGAAATCCATGTTTCCGCGTTCATGAACACCTCTCCCTGGCTTCACTCTCAGGTTGCTCCTGCCATATGTCCGAAGTGCAACGCTCCCGCGCTGCGCCGCAGCCACGCACAGTCACGCTTCGAAGAGCGGCGGAAGAGGATGACAGGGAAGCGGCCGTTCCGTTGTCATGTCTGCGGATGGCGCGGGTGGTTCGACGAGACGGAACTGCGCTTCCTGACGAGCGCGCAGAAGCCTCTGCCGCCCCAGGTCGCCGGGAGCGATGTCCCGATCCCTGATATCCGGCTGGACGATACACAGGGCAGGATGCCCTGGCGAACGTCGGAGCCCGGAGACGGTGGGAATGGCTCCGTGACGGATGACGCTGCGCCGCCCCGTCGGCGGGTGTCCGCCGCCCAGCGGGAAGCCGCTCGGCGCGGAGAAGCAGCAGTCGAGGAGGACAGACTGGAGTCCGAGGAGGACAGTCCTGAAGACCTTCCGAACCTGGATGAGGACCGGGCCTTCGAACTGTCGGATCTTCCTCCGGATTTCGACGAACAGACAGGTCATCCCGTTTCCGATAAGGTGAGCACCGCCTTCCATCACCATGCACGTAATAAAAGCAAGGCATGTCCGAAATGCGGGGAGTTCGTACTCTACCGTTCCCGGACACGTACTATCGGCGAGACATTGAAGAAACAGTTCACACGCAAACGTCCGTATCGCTGCCACCGCTGCGGCTGGCGCGGCTGGCTAACCGAATGAGTTCATTCACACGAATGCTTATCCCACGCTCCTTCATTTCACACAACCAATGAGTTGATTCATGCAGATCTCCAAATCAGCAGGCTACGCGGTGCATGGTCTCGGGTACCTCATCACCCGCGGTTCGCAGGAACCGGTACAGATCTCCGAAATCGCGGATGATCAGGATGTTTCGAAAACCTATCTCGCAAAGATCTTCCAGCAGCTCTCCACGGCACGGATCGTCGTCGGGCATCGGGGCGTGACAGGCGGATATATCCTCGCACGCGATCCGGGTGATATCACACTGGTCGATATTATCGAGGCGGTGGACGGTCCGATCATACGCCGCCATTGCTGTCTTGGCATGTTCGGCTGTCCGATCAAGACGAAGTGCGCAGTTCTCGAAGTCTTCAGCGAGGCGAACGAAAAGTTTGTGGGCGTCCTGAAGAAGATCACGCTCAAGGACGTCGTCAGCGACATGTCCAAGCTGAATGCGCCCTTCCTGGCATCCAAAGGCAAGTCGAAGAAGAAGTAATCAATACCGTCCGCGTCCGCGTCACGCAGAGCGGGTTGCCGGACGTGGAGTGGGCCGCATTGCGCTTTACGCTCGAACATACCTGTGCAGGCTGCAAGGCACGCGCGGGTATTCTGGAAACCGATCACGGAACGGTCACGACACCCATTTTCATGCCAGTCGGCACACAGGGAAGCGTCAAGGCCGTCGAGCAGCGCGAGCTGCGCGAGATCGGCGCGCAGATCATCCTGGCCAATACCTACCATCTCGCATTGCGTCCCGGCACCGGGTTGCTCGAGGAGGCAGGAGGCCTGCACCGCTTCATGAACTGGGACGGGCCCATGCTGACGGACAGCGGCGGTTACCAGGTGTACTCGCTGTCCCAGCTGCGCAAGATCGAACACGACGGCGTCACCTTCCAGTCGCATATCGACGGTTCGTACCATCGTTTCACTCCCGAACGCGTGCTGGCCATCCAGCAGGCGATCGGCTCGGATATCATGATGATCCTGGACGAGTGCCCGCCTGCGGATTGCGGGTATGAATACGCGCGCAGGAGCGGCGAACTGACGCTGCGCTGGGCGGAGCAGGCGCGTGCCAGCCTCGATCGCACGCAGCCGCTGTACGGCCACCGCCAGTACGCCTTCGGCATCGTGCAGGGGAACGTGTTCGAGGATCTCCGTGAGCAGAGCGCGCGCGGACTGATGGACATCGGTTTCGACGGTTATGCCATCGGAGGTCTCGCCGTGGGTGAACCCGCCGAAGTCATGTACCGCATCACCGATTTCACGACGAATATCCTGCCGGCGGAGCGTCCGCGATATCTGATGGGCGTTGGAACGCCTCTGAATATCGTCGAATCCATCGCACGCGGAGTGGACATGTTCGACTGCGTGATGCCGACGCGCAACGGCCGCAACGCGATGGTGTTCACGCCGGACGGTCCGCTTACGATAAAAAAGGAGCGGCATCTCCGCGAATTCCGCCCCATCGACGAATCCTGTGACTGCTATACCTGCTCCAACTTCACGCGCGCATACGTATGCAATCTGTTCCGAACGCGCGAGATCCTCGGCCTGCAGCTCGCATCCCTGCACAACCTGGCATTCTATCTTCGATTGACGCATGACGCGCGAAATGCTATCTTTCATGGCATTTTCCCCGAGTGGAAAGACGGTTTCGTCCGGCGATATCTCGGAGAAGCAGGCAATGAACTTTCAATACACGCATAATTCAGGAGTCTCCCCGTGATCAATTGTATCCTTGCCATGGCGCCGCAGAGCGGCGGCAGCGGCGGCGGCCAGATGCTGAGTACGCTGATCTTTTTCGCACTTATCTTCATCATTTTCTACTTCATGATTCTGCGTCCCCAGCAGAAGCGCGCCAAGGAGCGGCAGAAGCTGCTCGAAAGCCTCAAGAAAGGCGACAAGGTCATCACTTCCGGCGGGCTGCACGGAAAAATCGTCAACGTCGAAGACAAGACGATCCTGCTCGACGTCGGTGACAACATGAAACTGAAATTCGATCGCAGTGCGGTGAATGTGGTGACGAGGGAAGCATCCGCGGAGTGATCCGGGAGGAGGCACCATGGCACATCAATTCAACACCATCGAAGAAGCCATCGAAGCGATCCGTGCGGGCGAAGTGATCATCATCGTCGACGACGAAGACCGCGAGAACGAAGGCGATTTCGTCTGCGCCGCGGAAAAGACGACGCCCGATATCGTCAATTTCATGGTGCGGCACGGCCGCGGCATGGTCTGCGTTCCCCTGACCGAAGAGCGGATGGACCAGCTTCAGCTGGGCATGATGGTGGACGGCAACACGGCGCTGCACGGAACGAATTTCACCGTCACGGTGGACTACCTGCACGGAACCACCACGGGCATCTCCGCATCGGATCGCGCAGCCACGATCCGCTCGCTCGCCGATCCGGCGACGAGTCCGGCGGATCTCGCGCGTCCGGGTCATATCTTTCCGCTCAAGGCGGTCCCGGGCGGCGTCCTGCGCCGGGCGGGTCATACCGAAGCGGCAGTGGATCTCGCGCGCATGGCAGGCCTGCAGCCGGTGGGCGTGGTCTGCGAGATCCTCAAGGAAGACGGTACGATGGCGCGCACGACGGAACTCGTCGCCGCGGCGAAGCACTTCGGATTGAAAATCATCGCGGTCAACCAGCTGATCGAATACCGGGTCAAAAAGGAAAAGCTGGTCAAGAAGGAAATCGTCACCCATCTGCCGACACGCTACGGTGAGTTCAACATCCACCTCTACACCAATATCCTCGACAACAAGGAGCATCTGGCACTCGTGCGGGGGACCATCGACGACGGAGCACCGGTGCTTGTGCGCGTGCATTCCGAATGCCTCACGGGCGACACCTTCGGTTCCCTGCGCTGCGACTGCAAGGATCAGCTGAACGCCGCCATGATGATGGTGGAACGGGAAGGCCGCGGTGTTGTGCTCTACATGCGCCAGGAAGGCAGGGGGATCGGGCTCGCCAACAAGCTCAGAGCCTACAATCTGCAGGATGCCGGCTTCGACACCGTGCAGGCGAATATCGAGCTCGGTTTCCGCGACGACCTCCGCGACTACGGCATCGGTGCGCAGATCCTCGCCGATCTGGGCGTGAGGAAAATGCGGCTGATGACGAACAATCCGAAGAAGATCGTCGGTCTGAAAAGTTACGGCCTTGAAGTCGTCGAGCGCGTGCCGATCGAAAGCATGCCCAATGACGTCAACGAGTACTACCTCCAGACCAAACGCGACAAGATGGGCCATCTTATCCTGCATCAGCACTGACGGCCGCGCCGACTTGACATTGAGTCCGGAAAGGACTATCTTAAAAGCAATAGCCAGAATTCCCGCTAGGAATGCTGGCTATGTTTTTTATTCTTTTGACCCCTGAGCACCATATCTGGAGTGTATTGTGGACTCGACAGGCACGGTATATCTGACGCGCGAGCGAATGCTCGAGCTGGAAAAACAGCTGCAGACCATGAAATCAAAAGGTCGGGCGGAAATGGCGGACAAGATCGCGGAAGCCCGGTCGCACGGAGACCTGAGCGAGAACGCCGAGTACGATGCCGCGAAGGAGGAGCAGGTACTGTTCGAACTCCGCATCAGCAAGCTGGAGGCGCTGCTCTCCCGCGCACGTATCATCGACAAGACCGATCTGCCGACGGATGCCGTCTACATCCTGTCCGACGTCACACTCGAAGACATGAAGACCGGCAGCATCTTCACCTACAAGCTGGTATCCCAGGAGGAAGCGGATTTCGAACAGAACAAGCTTTCGGTCAGCTCTCCCATCGGGAAGGCGCTGCTCAAACGGAAGATCGGCGAAGTGGTAAAGGTGCAGGTCCCCGCAGGGACGCTCGAGTACAAAATCGTCGGAGTCGCGTGATCCCTGCCGACGGAAACGGAACTCCGGCTCACTGACAGACTCCCGGCCCGACGGAGTATCGAAATCGAAAGAGGCT